>JBJKPV010000136.1:0-19170 GCA_046706015.1 Allostellaceae bacterium
GCCGTCAACATCAACTTCGTCGCCTTCTCCGCCTTCCTGCACGATCTCGTCGGCCAGGTCTTCGCCATGTTCGTCCTGACCGTGGCGGCGGCCGAGGCCGCGATCGGCCTCGCCATCCTCGTCGTCTATTTTCGCAACCGCGGCACCATCGCCGTCGAAGACATCAACCTGATGAAAGGCTGACGCCAGTGCCCGTCGCCGCCGTCTTCCTGCCGCTTGTCGGCTCGATCATCGCCGGGTTCTTCGGCCGCTGGATCGGCGACCGCGGCGCGCAGCTCGTCACCTGCCTGGCGCTGCTCATCGCAGCCGCCTTCGGCGTCACCCTCTTCGTCGAGGTCGCGATCCACGGCCAGTCGCGGGTCGTCGATCTCTTCAACTGGATGGACACGGGCGATCTCCAGATCGAATGGGCGCTGCGCTTCGACACGCTGTCGGCGGTGATGGTCGCGGTGGTGACCGTGGTCTCGGCCATGGTCCACATCTACTCCGTCGGCTACATGGCGCATGACAATTCGATCCCGCGCTTCATGTCCTATCTCAGCATCTTCACCTTCTTCATGCTGATGCTGGTGACGGCCGACAATTTCGTCCAGCTGTTCTTCGGCTGGGAAGGGGTGGGCCTCGCCTCCTATCTGCTGATCGGCTTCTGGTACGACCGGCCGAGCGCCAATGCCGCCGCGATCAAGGCCTTCGTCGTCAACCGCATTGGCGATTTCGGCTTCATCCTCGGCATTTTCGCGGTCTTCTATCTCTTCGGCTCGCTGCAATTCGACACCGTTTTCGCCGCGGCGCCCCAGGTCGCCAAGGGCACGCTCAATTTCTTGGGGCACGCCTATCCGGCCCTCACCGTCACCTGCATCCTGCTCTTCGTCGGTGCGATGGGAAAATCGGCGCAGCTCGGGCTCCACACCTGGCTGCCCGATGCGATGGAGGGTCCGACGCCCGTCTCGGCCTTGATCCATGCCGCGACCATGGTGACGGCCGGCGTCTTCATGCTGGCGCGGCTCTCGCCGCTCTTCGAATATTCGCCGACCGCGCTTGGCGTCGTCGCCGTTGTCGGCGGCACCACCGCGATGTTCGCCGCGACCATCGGCATGGCGCAGAACGACATCAAGCGCGTCATCGCCTACTCGACCTGCAGCCAGCTCGGCTACATGTTCTTCGCGGCCGGCGTTTCCGCCTATAGCGCCGGCATTTTCCACCTCATGACCCACGCCTTCTTCAAGGCGCTGCTGTTCCTCGGCGCCGGCTCGGTCATCCACGCCATGTCGGGCGAGCAGGACATGCGCAAGATGGGCGGCATCTATTACCTCGTGCCCTATACCTACATCCTGATGTGGATCGGCAGCCTGGCGCTTGCCGGGATCTGGCCGTTCGCCGGCTATTACTCGAAAGACATGATCCTCGAGGCGGCCTATGCCGCCGGGACCGGGGTTGGACGCTACGCCTATTGGCTCGGCACCGCCGCGGCCTTTCTCACGGCATTCTATTCCTGGCGCCTGCTCTTCATGACCTTCCACGGCGAGGCGCGGGCGGATCGCGAGGTGATGCACCATGTCCATGAATCGCCGCCGGTGATGCTGTGGCCGCTGGCGGTGTTGGCGCTGGGCGCGACCGTCGCCGGCTTCCTCGGATACAAGCTTTTCGTCGGTCCCGACAGCGCGCATTTCTGGCGCGACGCGATCCTCGTTCTCCCCGGTCATAACAGCGTCGCCGAGGCCGAGACGGTGCCGCTCTGGGCGTCGAAGCTGCCGCTCGTTTGCGGCGTCCTCGGGATCGTCACGGCCTGGATTGCCTATATCTGGCGCCCTGGTATCCCGGCCTGGACCGCGAAGCATTTCCGCGCGCTCTATCTCTTCCTTCTTAACAAATGGTATTTCGACGAGCTTTATGACGCGATCTTCGTCCGCCCCGCGATGCGGCTCGGCTTCGGGCTGTGGAAGAAAGGCGACGGCGCCGTGATCGACGGGCTGGGGCCGGATGGCCTCGCCGAGACGACGCGCGGCATCTCCGTGCTCTCGAGCCGGCTTCAGACCGGGTATCTCTATCATTACGCCTTTGCGATGCTGATCGGCGTTGTCGTGCTGGTGTCGTGGTATCTGCTCGCGCCGGTGGGGCGGTGAACGCGATGGAACACTGGCCGCTCCTGAGCCTCGTCACTTTTCTGCCGCTCTTCGGCGTTTTCGCCATTCTCATTCTGCGCGGCGCGCCCGAGGACGTAGCGCGGAATGCTCGCTGGATCGCGCTCTGGACCTCGCTTGCTGATCTGGTGATCGCACTGGTGATCTGGGCCGAGTTCGATCCCAGCACGGCGCGGTTCCAGTTCGTCGAACAGGCAGCCTGGCTGCCGCAGTTCAAGATCGCCTACCAGATGGGAATCGACGGCATCTCGCTGTTCTTCATCGTGCTGTCCGCGTTCCTGACCCCGATTTGCGTGATCGCCAGCTGGACGTCGGTCAAGGTGCGCGTGCGCGAGTACATGATCGCCTTCCTCGTTCTCGAAACCCTGATGAACGGGATGTTCTGCGCGCTCGATTTGATACTCTTCTACATATTCTTCGAGGGCGTGCTCATTCCGATGTTCCTGATCATCGGCGTCTGGGGCGGGCCGCGGCGCGTCTACGCCGCGTTCAAGTTCTTTCTCTTTACGCTGCTCGGCTCCGTGCTGATGCTGCTGGCGATCCTGACGATTTATTTCCATGTTGGGTCGACCGATATCGTCGCGGCGCTCCACACGGACTTCCCGCCGCGTCTGCAGATCTGGCTCTGGCTCGCCTTCTTCGCCTCCTTCGCGGTGAAGGTACCGATGTGGCCGGTCCATACCTGGCTGCCTGACGCGCATGTCGAGGCGCCGACCGCCGGCTCCGTCATCCTCGCCGGCGTGCTCTTGAAGATGGGCGGCTATGGCTTCATCCGCTTCTCGCTGCCGATGTTTCCCGATGCCTCGGCCACTTTTACGCCGCTCATCTATGTCTTGAGCGCCATCGCCGTCATCTACACTTCGCTGGTGGCGCTGGCGCAGGACGACATGAAGAAGCTCATCGCCTATTCGTCGGTCGCGCATATGGGCATCGTCACCATGGGCATTTTCACCGTCACCTCCGAAGGCCTCCAGGGCGCGATGATCCTGATGCTGAGCCATGGTGTCGTCTCGGCCGCGCTCTTTTTGTGCGTCGGAGTCGTCTATGACCGGCTGCACACGCGCGAGATCGCGCGCTATGGCGGCGTCGTCCACAACATGCCGAAATATGCGTTCTTCTTCATGGTGTTCATGCTGGCCTCGGTGGGGTTGCCCGGCACCAGCGGGTTCATCGGCGAATTCCTGTCGCTGATCGGCGCGTTCCAGGTCAACACTTGGGTCGCGTTTCTCGCCGCGATCGGGACGATCTTGGGCGCGGCCTATATGCTCTACCTCTATCGCCGCGTCGTCTTCGGCGTGATCACCAAGGACGATGTGCGGGCGATGCTCGACGTCAATTGGCGCGAGATCGCGGTGTTCGTGCCCATGCTCGGGGTCGTTCTATGGATGGGCATCTATCCCAACACCTTCTTGAAGCCGATTCAGCCCTCGATCGCGAATCTCATTCAGTCGGTCCAGGCCGCGCGCGACACGCATCACCGTCTGGCGGCGAACTAGGACAGTGTCATGACGCATCTTGCCGCCCCCGATTTCTTGGCCGTTCTGCCGGAGTTCTTCATCGCCTGCGCTGCCATGGCGCTGCTGATCCTCGGCGCGTTTCAGGGCGACAAGGCGGCACGCGAGGTCGCGTGGCTCGCGGTGCTGGCACTTGTCATCGCCATGGCTCTCGTGGCGGCGCCGCTCTACAGCCACGGCGTGGCGCGCCGGGTGAGCCTTTTCGGCATGTTCGTGACCGACGGCTTCGGCGCCTTTTCGAAGCTTCTGGTGCTCGCCGGCTCAGCGCTCACCCTCGTCATCGCCATGCGCTACAACGAGCATGAAAAGATCGCGCGGCCGGAATATCCGGTTCTCGTCCTGCTGGCGACGGCCGGCATGATGATGATGATCTCGGCGAACGATCTCATCTCGCTCTATGTCGGCCTCGAGCTGCAGAGCCTGGCGCTCTACGTCGTCGCGTCGTTCCAGCGGGATACGCTGCGCTCGACCGAGGCGGGGCTCAAATACTTCGTTCTGGGGGCGCTGGCCTCGGGCATGCTGCTCTACGGCGCGTCGATGGTTTATGGCTTTGCCGGCACGACGAATTTCGACGTCCTCGCCAAGAGCCTTTCGGGCGGCGCTGCGTCGATCGGCCTCGTCATCGGCATCGTGCTGATCGCGGTGGGGCTCGCCTTCAAGGTCTCGGCGGTGCCTTTCCACATGTGGACGCCCGATGTCTATGAAGGCGCGCCGACGCCGGTGACTGCGTTCTTCGCGGTCGCACCGAAGATCGCCGCCATGGCGCTCTTCATCCGCGTCATGGTCGGGCCCTTCGGCGGGCTCGTCGTCGAATGGCGCCAGGTCATCTGGTTCATCTCGGTCGCCTCGATGCTGTTGGGATCTTTCGCCGCGATCAACCAGAGCAACATCAAGCGCCTGATGGCCTACAGCTCGATCGGTCATGTCGGCTATGCGCTGATCGGCTTGGCCGCCGGCACGGCGATCGGCGTGCGCGGCATTCTCGTCTATCTCGCGATTTATCTCTTCATGAATGTCGGCACCTTCGCCGTCATCCTCTGCATGCGGCGACAGGGCAAGCTGGTCGAGGGCATCGCCGATCTGGCCGGGCTTTCGCGCACCCAGCCGGCACTCGCCCTGGCGCTCGGCATCTTCATGTTCTCGATGGCCGGGATCCCGCCTTTGGCCGGCTTCTTCGCCAAGATCTACGTCTTCCTCGCCGCGATCAATGCGGGTCTCAACGGGCTCGCGATCATCGGCGTGCTGACGAGCGTGGTGGGCGCCTATTACTATCTGCGCATCGTCAAGATCATGTATTTCGACGAGCCGGCGGGTGCTTTCGATCGTCCGATCGGTCGCGAAATGCAGGCGGTTCTGGTGCTGTGCGCGCTGGTCATCCTGTTCTTCTTCGCCTGGCCGGGCCCCATCGTCGATGGCGCCGACGCGGTCGCCTCTGCACTCTTCACCGGATGATCGAGGTGTCGTCACGTGGGGTGGCACCGGTCTCGTGCGCTGGTGCGCCGCCGCTCGGGGATCAGACAGGGATCTCTCTTCCCTCTTTCTATTCTCTGCGTCGTTATCAGCGTCTCGGCAGCACCAATGACGAGGCCAAGTCTCTGGCAGGCGCAGGCGCCGCCCAGGGAGCGCTCGTCTGGGCGCTGGAGCAATCGCAGGGCCGCGGCCGGCAGGGCAAGGTGTGGGCTTCGCCGCCGGGAAATTTCTATGCGTCGATCGTGCTGCGGCCGGCGACGAAGCCGGAAGCCGCGGCGCAGCTCGGCTTTGCGGCGGCGCTCGCCGTGCGCGAAGCCTGCCTCGATTTCGTGCCAGACGCGGCGATCAGCCTCAAATGGCCGAACGATGTCTTGCTCGCCGGCCGCAAGCTCGCCGGCATCTTGCTCGAATCGCAGATGCGCGGTGATGGACGGATCGACTGGCTGGTCGTCGGCATCGGCATCAACCTCGTGACCTATCCGCTCGCGACCGAGTACCCGGCGACGGCGCTGAGTGCCGAGGGGCTGGCGGTCGCGCCCGAAGCCATGCTCAGGGCCGTCGCGCGGCGATTCCTCGCCTGGTATCAGCGCTGGTGCGAACAGCGGGATTTCGAGGCGCTGCGCGAGGCGTGGCTTCGGTATGCGCATGGGATCGGCGCCACGCTGCGGGTGCGGCAACCCAACGGCCAGCTGAGCGGGCGCTTCGCCGGGCTCGATGGTGATGGCGCGCTGTTGCTCGACACGGCCGAGGGTCGCCGCCGCGTCGAGGCGGGCGAGGTGTTCCCCGCCGCGCCGGCCGCATGAGAGGGGCGGCGGCCATGCTTCTTGCGATCAACGCCAACAACACGAACACGGTGTTCGCCGTTTGGGACGGTGACCGGCTGCAGGGCGCGTGGCGGATTTCGACCGATCTCAAGCGCACGGCGGACGAGTACGTCGTCTGGCTCGATCATGTGTTGGGATTGAGCGGCCTCTCTCGCGGCGGGGTTTCGGCAACGATTATCGCCAGCGTCGTTCCCGAGGCGAATTTCAACCTTGTCAAGCTATGCCAGGATTATTGCGCCTCGATGCCGCTCGTCGTCGGCGATCCGGGGGTCGAGACCGGCATCAAGGCACTGGTCGACCGCCCGGACGAGGTCGGCGCTGACCGGCTCGTCAATACGGTCGCGGTGCATGATCGCTATCCCGGTGCCGCCATCATTGTCGATTTCGGCACCGCGACCACCTTCGATGTCGTCGATGGCGACGGCAATTATCGCGGCGGCGTCATTGCGCCCGGCATCAACCTCTCTCTCCATGCGCTCGAAGAGGCCGCGGCGAAGCTTCCCGCGGTGCCGATCCGGCGGACCGACACCGTCATCGGCACCAACACGGTGGCCTGCATGCAATCGGGGATCTTCTGGGGTTATATCGGGCTGATCGAAGGGTTGGTCGCGCGCATCAAAGCCGAATTCGGCGCGCCGATGCAAGTGATCGCGACCGGCGGGCTCGCGCCGCTGTTCGAAAATTCGACGCCGGTCATCGGCAAGATCGACGCGACCTTGACGCTTTGGGGCTTGCGCCTCGTCTACGCGCGCAACCGCAAGCCATGAAGAACGGCTTGCCGTCGCGCAATCGGCCCGACGAGCTCGTGCTCCTGGCGCTCGGCGGAATCGGCGAAATCGGAATGAATCTGACGCTTTACGGCTATGGCGGCCGTTGGCTGATGATCGATTGCGGCATCACCTTCGCCGACGATACTGTGCCGGGCGTCGATATCATCATGCCCGATCCGAGCTTCATCGCCGAGCGCGCCGACGCGCTGGACGGGCTGGTCTGCACCCATGCACATGAAGACCATATCGGCGCCATTCCCTATCTGTGGCGGCGCTTCGGCTGTCCGGTCTATGCCACGCCTTTCACTGCCGCTGTCCTGCGCCAGAAGCTGACCGAGGCCGGGCTCGAGCACGAGGTGCCGATCCACGAAGTGCCGTTATCCGGCCGCTTCTCGGTCGGACAGTTCGAGCTCGAATTGATCACCGTCACGCATTCGATCCCCGAGCCCAACGCCGTGGTGCTGCGCACGCCTTTCGGCACTGTGCTTCACACGGGCGATTGGAAATTCGATCCGGACCCGCTGGTGGGACCGACCGCCGACGAGGCCGCGCTGCGACGCCTCGGCGAGGAAGGCGTTCTCGCCATGATCTGCGATTCGACCAACGTGCTGCGGCGCGGCGAGGCGGGGTCCGAGGCCGACGTCCGGCGTGCCTTGATCGATCTCGTCGGGCAATGCAAAGAGCGGGTTGCGGTCGCCTGTTTTGCCTCCAACGTTGCGCGGCTCGCCTCGGTCGCGGCGGCCGCATCGGCCAATGATCGCCACGCCGCGCTGGTCGGCCGGTCGCTCTGGCGCATGGATCACGCGGCGCGCGAGACCGGCTATCTCGAGAACGTGCCGCCCTTTCTGACCGACGAGGAAGCAGCCTATCTGCCGCGCGAAAAGGTCCTGCTCATTTGCACGGGCAGCCAGGGCGAGCCCCGCGCGGCGCTTGCCCGCATCGCCGATGACGAACATCCGGAAATCGTGCTGGAAGCCGGCGACACGGTGATCTTCTCCTCGCGCGTCATCCCTGGCAATGAGCGCGCGATCGGCAGGCTGCACAACAAGCTCGCCGGCATCGGCGTCGAGATCATCACCGAGAACAACCATTTCGTTCATGTCTCGGGTCACCCGGCGCAAGACGAGCTCGTGCGCATGTACGACATGGTGAAGCCGCGTATCTCGGTGCCGGTACATGGCGAGGCGCGCCATCTCCTGGCGCATGCGCGGCTTGCCGAGGGGCGCGGTGTCTCCACGACCATCGTCACGCGCAACGGCGAGGTCGTGAAGTTGGCGCCGGGCGAGCCTTCGGTCACCGGCGAGGTCGAGACCGGCCGGCTCGTCGCCGATGGCAAGACGCTCCTGCCGATGGGCGGCGAAGCGCTGAAGACGCGGCAGCGCATGACCTGGAATGGTGCAGCGACCGCGACCGTCGTGGTCGATGGCGATGGCAGGCTCAAAGCGCCGGTGCAAGTGACCGTGCGCGGTCTCGCCGAGGATGCCGAAGCGATGGCCGAGGAGCTGCGCGCCGATATCGAGGACGCGGTCAAGGATTTGCCGCCGCGCGAACGGCGCGACGACGCGGCGTTGCGCGAGGCCGCGCGCCTTGCCATCCGCCGCGCGCTCAAGGCCTATTCCGGCAAGCGCCCGCTGATCGACGTGCATTTGGTGCGGATCGGATCGGCGTAATTCAGGCTTACGGGAGCCGCGGCGCGAGACGCCCGGCTTCTCGCCGCCGCCATGCTCAGAGCGCAATAGTCGGGCCTGTCAGCACCCGATAGATTGCGCCGACCGAAGGGAGAACGTTTGGATACGCATCAGCCCGCCGAGATCTCCGGGGTCGCCGTCAGTGTTTCGCGGCGCCGCTTCGTCATGGCGGCCTGCCTGATGGCGCAGTTCATGGCTGCGGTGGAGGCGACCATCGTCGGCACGGCCATGCCTACGATCGTCGCCGATCTCGGCGGCTTCGATCTCTTCAGCTGGGTCTTTGCGGCCTATCTGCTGACCCAGGCTGCCTCGACGCCGATCTATGGCCGGCTTGCGGATATCTATGGCCGCAAGCGCGTCTTCATCGGCGGGGCGGGACTGTTCGTTGCCGCCTCGACCGCTTGTGGCTTCGCTTCGGGCATGGTTTCGCTCGTCATCCTACGCGCGATCCAAGGCCTTGGCGCCGGCGCGATCCAGCCGATCGCCTGGACCGTGGTCGGCGACATCTATAGCCCGCGCGAGCGCGCCTCGGTTCAAGCCTATCTCTCAGCGGTCTTCGGCGTCTCCGCGATCGCCGGGCCGCTCTTGGGCGCGTTCATCGTGCAGCATCTGCATTGGGCGCTGGTCTTCTGGGTGAACATCCCGATCGGCATCGCGGCGATGGTAATGCTCGGCGCGTTTTTGCGCGAAAAACTCGAGCCGCGGCGTCACGAAGTCGATTATGCCGGCGCATTGCTGCTGATGCTCGGCGTCGGTGCCTCGATGGTGGTGATCGTCCAGGCGCAAAGCCTCGCTCGCGCGACCTTGATCACGCTTGGCGCGCTCGCTGTTATTTCGCTCGCCGGTCTCGCCTTGCATGAACGGCGTGTGGCTGAGCCGATCGTTCCATTCAAGCTATGGCGGGTACCGATCATCGCGGTCGGGAATTTTGGCTCCTTGATTATCGGCGCCTTGATGATGTGCAACAGCGCCTTCCTACCGACCTATCTCCAAGGCGCGATGGGAGCAAGCCCGGCAGTGGCCGGCCTCGCGCTCGGCGCCTCGTCGGTACTCTGGACCTTCGGCACCTTCGGCGCCGGCCGGTTGATGGTCAAAATGTCCTATCGCGCCGCGGCGGTGATGGGCGGTTTCATCATGATGGGCGGCGCGATCATACTCCTGATGCTCGATCCCGCGCGCGGCCCCGTCTGGGCGACGGCCGGCGCCGCGATCCTCGGTCTCGGCATGGGTTTCAGCAATACGACCTTCGTCATCGCCGTGCAAACGAGCGTCGGTTGGGGTCAGCGCGGCGCGGTGACGTCGGCGAACATGTTTTTGCGCACAATCGGCCAATCGGTCGGCACGGGTCTCTTCGGCGCCGTGTTCAATTTCGGCATGGCGGCGCATATCGCAGGATCGACCGGTGAGATCAACCGCCTGCTCGAGCCGGCGACCCGCGCGGAACTTGGTGCCGCCGAAGTGGCGCGGCTGAGCGCGGCGATCGATGGCTCGATCCACGGCGTTTATGTGATCGCCGCCGCGCTCGCTCTGGGCCTGTTCATCCTGGCGTTTCGCATTCCCCAGGGGCTGAGTCCCGTGCGCCAGCCGGTGGCTTAGGAAGGCAGCAGAAGGCGTGGGCGCCGACGCCACTATCCGACGCGCGACGCTTCTACCGCTTCCGCTTATGCGCTAAGAACGCGGATCATGATCGGTCGGCTCAATCATGTCGCGATCGTTGTGCCGGATCTTGCCTGGGCTGCCGCGCTCTATCGTGACGTGCTCGGCGCCAAGGTCTCGGCGCCGGTGCCGCTGCCGGATCACGGCGTGACCACGGTTTTCGTCACCTTGGCGAATACCAAGATCGAGCTGCTCGCGCCCTTGGACGAGAACTCGCCGGTCGCGGACTTTCTTGCGCGCAATCCGGCGGGCGGCATGCATCATCTATGCTACGAGGTGGCCGACATCATCGCCGCGCGCGATCGCTTGAAGGCGGCTGGGGCGCGCGTTCTCGGCAGTGGCGAGCCCAGCATCGGCGCGCATGGCAAGCCGGTGCTTTTTCTTCATCCCAAGGATTTCTGCGGCACCTTGATCGAGCTCGAAGAGGTCGAGGCGTCATGAGCTGGCCGTTCGGCATCGCGACCTATGTCGTTATCTGGTGGATCGCGCTCTTTGCCGTGCTGCCCTGGGGAATAAAGCCGGCGGAGGAGGATGATCTCGGCCATGGCGCCGGCGCGCCGCGCAATCCGCGCCTGTGGCAGAAAGCGGTCATCACCTCGGTCGTCGCCGCGATCATCTGGCTCGGCGTTGATTGGGTGGTCACGCATCATTTGATCAATTTTCGCTCGTGACATGAGCGCTGAATATTGTCGCGTCGCGCCCAGCCATCCGTTTCATGGGCCTTATCACGACAGCGAATACGGTTTCCCCGCACGGGAGGATGCCGTGCTGTTCGAGCGCCTCGTGCTCGAGATCAATCAGGCGGGTCTGTCCTGGCTCACCGTTTTGAAGAAGCGCGCGGCGTTCCGCGCCGCTTTCGCGGGGTTCGATATTGACACTATCGCAGGCTTCGGCGCGCGCGACGTGAAACGGCTCCTTGCTGATGAGGGGATCATCCGCAATCGCCTCAAGATCGAGGCCGTGATCGAGAACGCCCGCCGTCTGCAAGCCATTCGCAAGGAACATGGTTCCTTCGCCGCCTGGCTCGACGCGCAGCACCCCTTGCCGCGACCCGGCTGGGTCGCGCTCTTCCGCAAGAGCTTTCGTTTCACCGGCGGCGAAATCGTGAACGAGTTCCTGATGAGCCTCGGCTATCTGAGGGGCGCGCATGCACCGCACTGTCCGGTTCATGCCCGAATCTTACGGCTCGATCCGCCTTGGAACAGAGAAACGCCCAAATAACCGGCAAAAACCGGTGGCGCAGCGCTGAAAATTCGCTTCTGCCAAAAAATAAGGCAAGATCTCGAAGATCTTGCCTCAGCACGCATGCGTCTATGATTGTGGACTTCTGCTAAAGGGTAGCTCCCCAAACCGTCCGTTGACGGCTTTTCCTCCCTAAACTTGGGCCCGGTCGCTTTCTTGCGTTGCGCTTTCGAAAGCGGAAAGGAGTGTACGAAAAGGCTTTCGATTCGTCACGTTAATTTTGTGGATAAAATAGAGGAAAAAGCGCCGCCACAAATTTAGCGGGAAAATCGATTTCGGGTAGCACCACAAGGTGGCTTGACCCCGATCTCCCGCAATAGATGCAGAAAAACGCAGCACTCCCTTATGCCCGTGAGCCGGGCTAGTCTTCTCTGATGCACCTCGCGCTCTTCGTCTTCGCCGCCCTCACGATTGCCCTGCGCGGCCCGAGCTTGATGGCGGCCGAGAGTCTGCCGATGCCGCCGCCAGGCGGCGTCGAAGCGTCGCCCGACGGCAGGATCGTGATTTCGTCACGCATCTGTGCCGCGCTCGGTCCCGATGCGACCGTGCCCGGCGCTGATTATCAGCCCGGCCGCGACGTGCACGGGAACAAGGTCGCGCCGGCGGACCTTCCCTCGAACACGCCGCCCTTGCCGCTCGACAATTTCCCGATCGAAATCCGCAAGGATCTCGCCGGAAGTTTCAACGTGCCGGCATCAGGCGGCAGCTATGGTGCGAAGGCGATCCTCGGTTACGTCACGGTGCGCGGCAGCACGGCTTATTTCAATGGTCGGCCGCTCAATAGCGATCAGCGGCAGGCGATGATCGAGGCCTGCCGCCGTGCGCGCCCTGCCGGCGCAAGCCACGCTCGATAGACAGGCCCGGCGGCATTCCCTAAATTCCCGGGCCACGGGATCCGTCTCTGTCGCGGTTGAGAAAAGCCTTGCGTCTCTCCGTCTATTTTCTGCCTCTCCTCAAGGAGAACCCAAGCGAGGCCCAGATCGTCTCGCATCGCCTGATGCTGCGCGCCGGCATGATCCGGCAATCGGCGGCCGGCATTTATTCCTGGCTTCCGCTCGGCTTGCGCGTCTTGCGCAAGATCGAGCAGATCGTCCGCGAAGAGCAGGATGCGGCGGGCGCGCAGGAATTGCTGATGCCGACCCTGCAACCGGCGGAGCTCTGGCGCGAGAGTGGGCGCTATGAGGATTACGGCAAGGAGATGCTGCGTATCCGCGACCGGCACGAGCGCGACATGCTCTACGGGCCGACCAACGAGGAACTGATCACCGATATCTTCCGCGGCTCGATCAAATCCTATCGCGATCTGCCGAAGACGCTTTACCACATCCAGTGGAAGTTCCGCGACGAGGTGCGGCCGCGCTTCGGTGTCATGCGCGGGCGCGAATTTCTTATGAAGGACGCCTATTCCTTCGACATGAACAAGCCGGCCGCGGTCGCCTCCTATTTCCGCATGTTTGTCGCCTATATGAAGACGTTCAAGCGGATGGGGCTGACGCCGATTCCGGTGCGCGCCGATACCGGGCCGATCGGCGGTGATCTCAGCCACGAATTCCACGTTCAGGCCGATACCGGCGAGAGCGAGCTCTTCTACGACCACGACATCGTCCAGCTCGACGAGAACAGCATCGATCCGGCCTCGCCGACGGTGCAGCAATATATCGCCAACTGGTACGCGGCGACCGATGAGAAGCACGACAAGGCCGAGTTCGAGGCGCGCGTGCCCGAAGCGCGCCGCCGTCAGGCTCGCGGCATCGAGGTTGGCCAGGTATTCTATTTCGGCACCAAATATTCGCAGCCGATGAACGCCGCGGTCGTGGGCCCCGACGGCGCGCCGGTGGTCGTCGAGATGGGATCCTACGGCATCGGCGTGTCGCGCCTCGTCGGCGCCATCATCGAGGCGAGTCATGACGCCAACGGCATCATCTGGCCCGAGCCGGTGGCGCCGTTCAAGGTCGGGCTGATCAATCTTCGCGCTGCCGATGAGAGATGCACGGCCGCTTGCGACGCGCTGTATACGAAGCTCAATCGGGCAGGAGTCGAAGTGCTTTACGACGATCGTGACGAATCCGCAGGCGCCAAATTCGCCGCTATGGACCTCATCGGCCTGCCTTATCAGCTCGTCGTCGGGCCGCGCGGCCTCGCCCAAAACCGCGTCGAATTGAAAATCCGCAAGACGGGACAACGCAGCGAGCTCGAGCCGGATGTGGCGCTCGCATCCCTGGTGGCGTCTTCATGATCTTTGGCGCCGTCGAGCGCATGATCGCGTTCCGCTATCTGCGGGCGCGGCGGCAAGAGGGGTTCATCTCGGTCATCGCCGTGTTCTCGCTGCTGGGCATCGCGCTTGGCGTCGCGACCTTGATCGTGACCATGGCGGTGATGAACGGATTTCGTGCCGAGCTGCTCGGGCGGATCCTCGGCTTTAATGGCCATCTCAATGTATACGCCGCGCACGGGCCGTTAACCGATTACGACGCCGAGGCGGCGTTGGTGCGACGGTTGCCGGGTGTCGTCGCCGTGCGGCCGACGATCGAAGGGCAGGTGATGGCGAGCGCCGCAGGACAAGCTTCCGGCGCGCTGGTGCGCGGCTTGAGCGAGCGCGGTCTTGCCAATCAAACTCTGATCTCGAAGCATCTCTCGCCCGAGGCGCTCGCCGGGTTCAAGGGCAACAATATCCTGATCGGCAACCGCCTTGCTTTGCGCCTCGGCGTCCAAGCCGGCGGCAGCGTGACCCTGATCTCACCACAGGGTACGACGACCGTCTTCGGCACCGTGCCGCGGATCAAGACCTATCGCATCGCCGGCACCTTCGATGTCGGCATGTACGAGTTCGACAATTCGGTGATCTTCATGCCGCTCGCCACCGCGCAGACCTTCTTCGGTCTCGACAAGGCGGTCTCGAGCCTCGAAGTGATGGTGGCGGATCCCGACAATGTCCGCAGCTATGACCGCGAGATCTATAACGCGCTCGGCGGCAAGGCGCGCATCTTCGATTGGCAGCAGAGTAATCTGTCCTTTTTCAATGCCGTCGAGGTCGAGCGCAACGTCATGTTCCTCATCCTGACGCTGATCATCGTGGTCGCAGCGTTCAATATCGTCTCAAGCATGATCATGTTGGTGAAGGACAAGGGACACGACATCGCCGTCTTGCGTACCATGGGCGCGACGCGCGGCATGATTTTGCGGATCTTCATTCTCGCCGGCGCCAGCGTCGGCATCCTCGGGACCTTGGCCGGATTCGTTCTCGGCGTCGAATTCGCCGAGCATATCGAGGCGATCCGAGAGTTCATCCAATCGATCATCGGAACCAATCTCTTCTCGGCCGAGTTCTATTTCCTGACCGAGATCCCGGCGCGGGTCGATCCCTACGAGGTCGGCAGCGTGCTCGCTATGGCCTTCGGGCTCTCGTTTCTGGCGACGATCTATCCGTCATGGCGCGCGGCGCGGCTCGATCCGGTCGAAGCGCTTCGCTATGAATAGGCTGGGATGAGCACGCCCCCGCCGGCGCTTGAGCTGCGCGACGTCGTCCGCACCTATCAGCAGGGTGGGACCAAGCTTCCGGTGCTTCGCGGTCTCTCGCTGACGATTGCTGCCGGTGAGATCGTCGCGCTGGTAGGTCCCTCCGGCGCCGGAAAGTCGACGTTGCTCCATCTCGCGGGCCTGCTCGAACGGCCGGATGGCGGTAAGGTGTTCCTGGGCGGCGTCGATTGCAGCCGGATGAGCGACGGCGACCGGACCGAGGCGCGGCGCTCGTCGATCGGCTTTGTCTATCAGTTTCACCATCTCTTGCCCGAATTCTCGGCGGTCGAGAATATCGCGCTGCCGCAGATGATCGCCGGCGTCTCGCGCCGCACCGCGCGCACGCGCGCCACGGAGCTCTTGGATTTGGTCGGGCTGCGGCCACGAGCCGAGCATCGGCCGGCCCGTCTTTCCGGCGGCGAGCAGCAGCGCGTCGCCATCCTGCGCGCGCTCGCCAATAGGCCGAAATTGCTGCTCGGCGACGAACCAACCGGTAACCTCGATCACCACACGGCCGACGAGGTGACCGATGTGCTGATCGGGCTGGTGCGGCGCACCGGCCTCGCCGGGCTCATCGCCACGCACAATCTCGACCTCGCCCGCCGCATGGACCGCGTCCTGTCGCTTGAAGAGGGCGTGGTGGTCGCGCGTTAAATCTCTGTCAGATGAAGCGCGCGCGTGTGGAAGCCCACAAGGCTCAACGCCCTGGTCAGCGCCTTTCAGCTGATCGCCACAAAATGACCGCAAAAAAATTGGGGCTGGGTCGGCGCGCGGTGCCCTAGAACGAGCAACATCGTTCTTCGGGAGTCGAAGATGAAGGCACGATCCCTGTGGTCCGCCCTGATGCTCGCCTGGTTGAGCGCAACGAGCACACCCACTCCGCCGGATGAGCCGGTCATTTCCCCTGTGTCTATCGCGGATCACGAGACGAGCGGTGAGACGGCAGTCGTCGCCGAGACAGACGCGCCGGACACGGCCGCCGGGGCACCCGTTGCCGATTCATCGCGCGAGGCTAGGAAGGCGCCCTAGCTCCGCGCCTTCTCTCACAGCGCCAAGCGGGCGGGCGCTTCCGCGGGCGGCGTGACATCGAAGGCGTTGGCCGTGCACGAGACCATCGAGAACTGACCGATCACGGCGATGAGCGCGACCAATTCCGGCTCGCTGAAGACTTTGGCCGCGGCTTGGTACGCCGCTTCGCCCAGACCCTTCTCGGCCAACAGCTCGCGCGCCACTTCGTAGGCGAGGCGTTCGCGTGGGTTCGAAAGCTGCGGCGCTTTCCGCGCGTTGATGGTATCGATGGTCGGCTGGTCGAGACCCGAGGCGAGCGAGTTGCGGACCTGGACCGCCCAAGGGTAGTGCGCCCCCCAATGACGGATCGTCGTCAGCACCGCGATCTGGCGCTCGCGCGCCGTGAGCGCGCTGTCGCGCAGGCAATTGCCCATTTCCTGCGACGCGCGCATCAGCCGCGGGTAGCGGATATAAGCGTAGTAAGGCCCGCCCACGGGCGCGCCGGCAGCCTTGGCCTCGTCGTAGACGTGGCCCTGCTCGGCATCCATTTCCGCACGCTGCAAAACCCTGATCCGTGTCATAGCAGCCTCCCTCGCTTGGCGTCGTTTCCGTCCCTGGTCCCTCTCACTATAGCGCAGGGCGCTCCCTGGCGGGATCGTTTGCAACTCCGTTGTGCTTCACCCGCTCCTAGCTTGCCGAGCGCAATGATCCGGTGCATGCTCGAGCGCGCGGAAACCAGAACGGCGAAAACGGGGAGGCTATCATGACACGATCGGGCGCAATCGGACTGCGGCTGTCGCTCTTCGCGACAGTGCTGAGCGTCGCGCTTGCCGGTTGGGCCAATGTTATATCCGCCGCGACCATCATCGACGAATGGTCCTCGGTCAAAGTACCGCCGCCGCCGAAGCTTGAGCGTGTGACCGTCGATCCCAAGACCACGGCGCTGCTCTTGCTCGATTTCGTTCCGCCGATCTGCAACCAAGAGCGTCGACCGCGTTGTGTCGCCTCGCTGCCGGCGGTGGGAAAGCTCCTCGAGGGCGCGCGCGCTAGCAAGACGATGGTGGTGTACAGCGTCGCCGGCACGGTGAAGCCCGCCGATATCCTTGCGCCTGTGACACCGCTGGGCAGCGAGCCGGTCGTCCGGGCGCATGCCGACAAGTTTATCGGGACCGACCTCGAGAAAATCCTTAAAGACAAAGGCATCAAAACGGTGATTGTGGCCGGGACGACGGCCGAGGGTGCGGTCCTTTATACAGCCAGCCACGCCGCCTTCCTTGGTTTCAACGTCATCGTTCCCGTCGATGGCATGTCGGCCGGCCTCGAATACGCCGAGCAATATGTCGCCTGGGATCTGACTCACGCGCCTGGCGTCTCGAACAAGGTGAAATTGACCGCCATCGACATGGTGAAGTACTGACCGGTCGCGACGCGCGGGATCGCAAACCCGGGAAGCGCGAAGAATGAGGCGCCCGCTCGTGTCGGTGTTGCGTCGATTTTTCTTGCGCGGCGGCGATGCTCTGCCAAGCTGATCGCCATGGCCTTTGCCGATTTCGTTCATCTCCGCGTTCATTCTGCGTACTCGCTGGCTTCTGGCGCGATCAAGCTCAAAGAGCTGGTCGCGCTGGCGAAGAAGAACGCCATGCCGGCCGTGGCGGTCAGCGATTCCGGCAACCTCTTCGGCGCGCTTGAGTTCGCGATCGCGGCATCGGATGCGGGCGTGCAGCCGATCATCGGCTGCGTCATCGGTCTGCGGCGCAGCGACGCCGAGTCGGCACGACTCGGCGCGCGGATCGGTCCTGCGCTCGTGCCCGACCCGGTTCTCTTGCTGGTGCAGAACGAGCAGGGCTACCGCAATCTTCTGAGGCTGGTCAGCCGCTCGTTTCTCGAAACGCCGCCCGGCGAGGCGGCACAGATCGATCTTGCCGCGCTCGAGGGATCGAGCGAAGGCCTGCTGCTTTTGACCGGCGGACCGCAGGGTCCGGTCGGTCGCCCCCTCGCCGAGGGGCAGAAGCCCGCGGCCGAGGCCATGCTGCGAAGCCTCGTCCAGCTCTTTCCCGGGCGGCTCTATCTCGAGCTGATGCGCCACGGCATGGCCGAGGAAGATCGGATCGAAGGCGACCTGCTCGATCTCGCGGACAAATACGATCTGCCGCTGGTCGCCACCAACGACGCCTATTTCGCCGATCCGAGCTATTTCGAGGCGCATGATGTGTTGCTTTGCATCGCCGATGGTGTGGTGCAGAGCGATCCGAACCGCCGTCATCTGACGCCGGAGCACTATTTCAAGTCGCCGGCGGAGATGCGGCTTCTCTTCGCCGACATCCCCGAGGCCTGCGACAACACGCTGGTGATCGCGCGGCGCTGCGCCTATATGCCGGTGCCGCGCGCGCCAATCCTGCCGCCTTTTGCCAGCGCCAATGGGCGTCCGGAGGAGGATGAGCTCAAGGCTGCGGCTGCTGCCGGGCTGGAGCGCCGCTTGGCGGGGCAGGTCTGGCGCCCCGATATGGACGAAGCCGCGCGCGAGGCGGCCGCCCAACCCTACCGCGAGCGGCTCGAATTCGAGCTCGGCACGATCATCAAGATGGGTTTCGCCGGCTATTTCCTCATCGTCGCGGAATTCATCCAATGGTCGAAGGCGCAGGGGATCCCGGTCGGGCCGGGCCGCGGCTCCGGCGCGGGCTCGGTCGTCGCCTGGGCGCTCACCATCACCGATCTCGATCCGCTGCGCTTCGGCCTCCTGTTCGAGCGCTTTCTCAACCCAGAACGCGTCTCGATGCCGGATTTCGACGTCGATTTCTGCCAGGACCGACGCGATGAGGTGATCCGACACGTTCAGGAAAAATACGGCAAAGACCGCGTCGCGCAGATCATCACTTTCGGCAAGCTGCAGGCGCGTGCCGTGTTGCGCGATGTCGGTCGCGTCCTCGCCATGCCCTACAGCCAAGTCGACCGCATCTGCAAGCTGGTGCCGAACAACCCGGCCAATCCCGTCACCTTGAAGCAGGCGATCGACGGCGAGCCGGCGTTGCAGCAAATGCGCGACAGCGACGAGACCGTGGCGCGGCTGATGGCAATCGCGATGAAGCTCGAGGGCCTCTATCGCCACGCCTCGACTCATGCGGCGGGCGTCGTCATCGGCGATCGCGCGCTCGACGAGCTGGTGCCGCTCTATCGCGATCCGCGCTCGAGCATGCCCGTGACGCAGTTCAGCATGAAATATGTCGAGCTGGCCGGGCTGGTGAAATTCGACTTCCTCGGCCTGAAGACGCTCACGGTTCTCGCCAACGCGCGCGATATGCTGAAGGCGCGCGGGGTCGATCTCGATCTCTCGGCCTTGCCCC
>JBJKPV010000137.1:0-5234 GCA_046706015.1 Allostellaceae bacterium
GTGAAGCATAAGGCGGCGCGCGCCGCTCAAGGGGGAAGATGACGGACGGTGCGATCACAAAGCGGTCCGTGCCGAGGCGCATGTCGTTGTTCGCGCGGTTGCGCCATCGCTTCCAGGGCGGATCGGCTACGAAAGGGGGGCACACGGTCGCGCCGGTCGGCGCGATGTCGGTGCAAGCGCCCCGCCCGGTCGGACCGCCGCCCGAGCCCCGCACCGTCCGACAGTGGCTCTATGGCCCGGGCTTCATCATCCCCGGCGATGCCGATTATGTGCTGGAGCTGGTCAAGCCGTTTCACCTCGATCCGTCGATGACCATGCTCGATATGGGCTGCGGCTTGGGCGGTGCGGCTCGCGCCGTTTCCCGCGTCTTCAAGGCCTATGTCGCCGGCTTCGAGCGCGATCCCGAGCTCGCGCGGCGTGCGACGGAGATCTCGCTGGCGCAAGGCTTTGCGCGCCACAATCAGCTCAGCGCCTACAACCCCGAGACTTTCGAGCTGCGCACCGGATTTTACGATCATGCGCTGGCGCGCGAGGCAACGTACCAGGTCGTGCAGAAGGAGCGCTTCCTGCGCGTCCTCAACCAGGCGATGAAGCCGATGGGGCAACTGATCCTCACCGACTTCGTGCGCGACCGCGATGCCGGCGACAAGCCCGAGCTCGCCGCCTGGGAAGCGATGCAGGAGCCGAAGCCGCAGCTCTGGACCGCCGCGCAATATACCGACTGCTTCAAAAGCCTCGGCTTCGATCTGCGCATCGCCAATGACGTCACCGCCGATTATCGCCGGATGGTTCTGCTCGCCTGGAAGAATTTCCTCGAGCGCGACGAGCTGCGCCAGCTGCGTTCGAGCCAGGCGGCGCCGGTCATCGACGAGGTCGAGCGCAGCCTGCGTACCGTCGCCGCCCTCGAGAGCGGGGCGTTGAGATTCTATTACTTCGTCGCGCTGAGTTCGCGCCGCCGCGGTCCGACCGCGAGTTGACAGGCTGCGGCACGATCCTTATCCTCGGCCCCTCGTTTGTCCCGGGGTCAATTCGATGAAGATCGCTAATTCCTTGAAGTCGCTGAAAAAACGCGACAAGAACTGCCGCATCGTGCGGCGCAAGGGCCGGGTCTACGTGATCAACAAGACCAACCCGCGGTTCAAGGCCCGGCAGGGCTGAGCGCGCGGTCGCGCGCCGTCCGTCGGCACCGCCGCGGCGGAGAAGCGGAGGGGTCGCGCATGGATATGCCGCCGCCGGACCCGGCGATCATCGCCCGGCGCGAGGAAATCGCGCGGCGGTTGCACGACATTGTCGGTGCCGACGCTGTCATTCTTCCGGAAGAGGAACGCCGCGCTTACGAGACCGACGGGCTGACCGCCTATCGCACCTTGCCCTTGCTCGTGGTGCTGCCGTCATCGACCGCGGCGGTCGCCGCAATTCTGCGCTATTGCCAGGAAGCGGGCGTCAAGATCGTGCCGCGCGGCGCTGGCACCTCGCTTTCGGGCGGCGCGCTGCCCTTGGAAGACGGCATCATCCTCGGCATGGCCAAGTTCAACCGCGTGCTCGAGATCGACTACGACAATCGCTGTGCCGTAGTGCAGCCGGGCGTCACCAATCTCGGCATCTCGCAGGCGGTGGCGGCCAAGGGCTTCTATTACGCGCCCGATCCCTCGAGTCAGATCGCTTGCACGATCGGCGGCAACGTCGCCGAGAATTCCGGTGGCGTCCACTGCCTCAAATACGGACTCACGACCAACAACGTTCTCGGCATCGAGATGGTGCTGATGAGCGGCGAAGTGCTGCGTCTGGGCGGCAAGCATCTCGACGCCGAGGGCTATGATCTGCTCGGTTTGATGATCGGCTCCGAAGGGCTTCTGGGCGTCGTTACCGAGGTGACGGTCCGTATTTTGCGCAAGCCCGAAGCCGCGCGCGCGGTGCTGATCGGCTTTCCTTCGAGCGAGAGCGCCGGCGCCTGCGTCGCTGCGATCATCGCCGCCGGCATCATCCCCGGCGGCATGGAGATGATGGACAAGCCCGCGATCCACGCGGTCGAGGCCTTCGTCCATGCCGGCTATCCGCTCGATGTCGAGGCGCTGCTAATCGTCGAGCTCGACGGACCACCGGCCGAGGTCGATCACCTGATCGGGCGGGTCGAGAGCTTGGCGCGCGCCAATGGCGCGGTCTCCTGTCGTGCATCGCAAAACGAGGCCGAGCGCCTCGTCTTCTGGGCCGGGCGCAAAGCCGCGTTTCCCGCCGTCGGCCGCATCTCGCCCGATTACTACTGCGTCGACCCCACGATTCCACGACACCGCCTGCCGGAAGTGCTGACACGGATGAGCGCGCTCGCGGCCGAGCGGGGCTTGCGTGTCGCGAATGTCTTTCATGCCGGCGACGGCAATCTCCATCCGCTCATCCTCTACGACGCGAACAAGCCCGGCGAGCTCGCGGCGGCCGAGGCTTGCGGCGCCGACATCCTGCGCTACTGCGTCGAGGTCGGCGGCGTCTTGAGCGGCGAGCACGGCGTCGGTGTCGAGAAGCGCGATCTGATGGGAACGATGTTCAACGAGACCGATCTCGCGCAGCAACTGCGCGTCAAATGCGCGTTCGATCCCGACGGGTTGCTCAATCCCGGCAAGCAGTTCCCGGAGCTGCATCGCTGCGCCGAGCTCGGTCAGCTTCACGTGCATCGTGGCAAGGTTCCGTTCCCGGACCTGCCGCGTCTCTAGGAAGAACAGCGGTGACGCGCTTCCGTCCAGCCGATGAGCGCGCGCTCATGGAGACGATCCAATCGGCTGTGGCTGCGGACGAGCCGCTAGAGCTGCTCGGGGGCGGGAGCAAGCGCGGCCTCGGTCGCCCGTCGCAGGCGTCGCACCAGCTCGAACTCGGCGCCTTTTCAGGCATTAAGCAATACGAGCCCGAGGAATTGGTGCTGAGCGCGGGCACGGCGACGCCGCTCGGCGAGGTCGAGCGCGCTCTCGCGGATGCCAGCCAGATGCTCGCTTTCGAGCCGGGCGATTGGCGCGCGCTCTTGGGTACGGAGGCGGCTCAGCCGACGCTGGGCGGTGCGCTCCTGTGCAATCTCTCGGGACCGCGCCGCATCCGCCAAGGCGCCGCGCGCGACCATTTTCTCGGATTGAAAGGCGTGAGCGGCCGTGGCGAGGCGTTCAAGGCTGGCGGTCGCGTCGTCAAGAACGTGACCGGCTATGATCTGTGCAAGCTAATGGCGGGCTCATATGGCACGCTCGCGGCGTTGACGGAAGTGACTGTCAAGGTTCTGCCGCGTCCGGAGGCGACACGCACGCTTGTTCTCGAAGGGTTGGACGACGCGACGGCCCTGCGCGTCTTGGTGCAAGCCTTGGGCTCGACTCATGAGCCGAGCGGTGCTGCACATTGGCCGGCCGAGGTCGCAAGCATCGGCAAGGCGACGACGTTGCTGCGCCTCGAAGGCCCGGTTCCTTCGGTCGAGGCGCGTTCGCGCTCGCTCATCACCGAGCTCGCGGGCTTCGGCGCGGCCGAGATTCTCGACGACAGCGCGTCGCTTGGCTTGTGGCGTTCGGTGCGCGACGCGGCCGTGCTCGCCAGGCCCGAGGATCACGAGCTTGTCCTGTGGCGCGTCTCCCTCGTGCCGAGCGCAGCTACGGCGTTCATTGCCGCGCTGCGGCGTATTCTCGACATCCGCTATTTTTTTGATTGGGGCGGCGGCCTCGTTTGGCTCGCGGTCGCGAACGCCGAGGATGGCGGCGCACGCGTTCTTCGCGGCGCGCTCGCCGCCGGCCACGCCACCTTGATCCGCGCGCCCGACGCGCTCAGGGCCGCCGTGCCCGTGTTCCAGCCGCAGCCCCGCGAAGTGGCGGCGCTGACGCAGCGTGTCAAGGATGGCTTCGACCCGAAGCGCATCCTCAATCGCGGCCGCATGTACGCGGGACTCTGAGCCGCCATGCAGACCAGCTTCAGCCTCGCTCAGCTCGCTGATCCCGACACGCGGGAAGCCGACAAGATCCTCCGCACCTGCGTTCATTGCGGCTTCTGCAACGCCACCTGCCCGACTTATGCGCTCTTGGGCGACGAGCTCGACGGACCGCGCGGCCGTATCTATCTCATCAAGGACATGCTCGAGAACGACCGCGTGCCCAGCGCGCGCGTGGTGCGGCATGTCGATCGCTGTCTTTCCTGTCTTGCCTGCATGACGACCTGCCCCTCGGGCGTCCATTACATGCATCTCGTCGACCAGGCGCGCCATCGCATCGAGCAACGTTACCGGCGGCCTTGGCTCGAGCGCGCGACGCGCCCCTTCCTTGCGGCGGTGCTGCCGCGGCCTCGGCTCTTCCGCATGGCGCTCCTCGGCGCGTCGATGGCGCGGCCTTTGCGCGCGCTACTGCCGGCCCGGCTCAGGGCGATGATCGAGCTGGCGCCCGCCCGCCTGCCTTCCGCTTCCACGGTTCATCGCGCCCAAATCTTTCTCGCGTCGGGCCCGCGCAGAAAGCGTGTCGGCCTCTTGACCGTTTGCGCGCAGCAGGTACTCGCGCCGCGGATCGACGAGGCGACGGTGCGGCTTTTGACGCGCCGCGGCTGTGAGGTGGTGATTGTCGATAATGCGGGCTGCTGCGGGTCGCTCACCCATCACATGGGGCGCGATTCGCGCGCGATGATGAAGCAGATGATCGACGCTTGGACGCGCGAGATCGAGGGCGCGGGGCTCGATGCGATCGTGATCAACGTCTCCGGCTGCGGCGTCACGGTGAAGGATTACGGCTACGTCTTCCGCGACGATCCGGCCTACGCCTCAACGGCCGCGCGCGTGGCGGCGCTGGCGCGCGACTTCTGCGAGTTCGTGGCGGAGATCGGACTAGGCACCGTTCAAAACCCGACTGGACAGCGCGTCGCCTACCACGCCGCTTGCTCGCTGCAGCACGGTCAACGCATCCTGGTCGAACCCAAGGCGCTGCTCGCTGCGGCTGGGTTCACGGTGCTCGAGGTGCCCGAGGGGCATCTCTGCTGTGGTTCGGCCGGGACCTACAACATGCTTCAGCCCGCGCTGGCCTCGGGCTTGCGCGCGCGCAAGCTCGCCAAAATAGCAAGCCTCGAACCCGACCTCGTCGCTGCCGGCAATATCGGCTGTCTCGCCCAGATCGGGGCCGGCACCACGCTCCCGGTGCTGCACACGGCTGAGCTGCTCGATTGGGCGACGGGCGGGCCCGCGCCCCCCACGCTCACGGCAGCGCGTGAAACCGGCTGACGAGCGGCAGGCTTAGCGT
>JBJKPV010000138.1:0-4122 GCA_046706015.1 Allostellaceae bacterium
GCGATCTTCGTCGGCATGCGGGTGGGCGAAATCGCCGCCGCCAACGCCGACGGCGCGGATTGGCGCGCCTTGCGCGATTTGCTCGAGGCGCGGCTGCCCTTTCGCGACATTCGGCTAAGCTGTCGCGACGCGAAGGGCGAGACGCAGCATCTATCGCTTTCGGGCCTGCCGATCTTCGACGAGCAAGGCGTGTTTCGCGGCTATCGCGGCATTGGGCGCGACCTGACCCTCTTGGTGCGCGCCGAAAAGCACGCGGCGGTGGCGCAGACGCGCCTGATGGATGCCATCGAGTCGATCCCCGAATGCTTCATGCTGCTCGACGCCGAGGACCGGCTCGTGCTCTGCAACAGCCGCTATCGCGAGGTCAACGCCGCGGTTGCGCCTTGGCTCGTTCCAGGAACGCCTTTCGCCGAGATCTACCGCGAGAGCGTGGCGCGCGACGCGGTGCGCCCGGCGGCAGGCACGCTCGAGCAGCGCTTCACCGCCGAGGCGCCCGAATTCGGCGAATGCCAGCTCGGCGAGCGCTGGTTTCAGATCAGCGAGCGCCGCACCCATGACGGCGGCAGCGTCGTGGTACAGACCGAGATCACGGCACTGAAGCGGCGCGAGCAGGAGCTCGCCGAGAAGACCGCACTGCTGCGCGCGACGCTCGACAATATGCGCCAGGGCCTGTTCGTGCTCGACCATCAACAGCGGCTGAAGCTGTGGAACGATCGATTCTGCGAGATCCTCGATCTTCCCGCGGGCCTGCCGTGGATCGGGTTGCCCTTCGCCGAGCTCATTCGTGCTCTGACCGAGCGCGGCGCGTTTGGGACCGGGCCCTCTGCGGCGGTCACCGCCCGGCGTCTTGCCAACATGCCGACGACGCCGGTTTCCAACGAGGAATTCGCGCTCGCCGGCGGCCGCGTCATCGAATGCCGTTTCTCGCCGACGCCGGATGACGGCTTGATCGCGACGTTCTTCGACGTGACGAGTCGCAAGCACGTCGAGGCCAATCTTCGTCAGGCAAAGGAGGAAGCCGAGCTCGCCAGCCGCACCAAGACCGAATTCCTCGCCAATATCAGTCACGAGCTGCGCACGCCCCTGAACGCCATCATCGGTTTTGCCGAGATTCTGAGCAGCCAGATCTTCGGACGGCTCGGCGATGAGCGTTATGTCCACTACGCATCCGATATCCGCGACAGCGGACAACACCTGCTGACCCTCATCAACGACGTGCTCGACGTCTCGAAGATCGAGTTTGGCAAGCTCGAGCTCACCGAAGAGCCGGTCGACATAACCGCCGTGCTCGAATCCTGCTTGCGGCTGATGCGCGACCGCGCCGAGAGCGCCGGCCTCGAATTACGCGCCGAGATCGCCCGCGACCTGCCCTTCTTCCAGGCCGATGCGCGGCGGCTCAAGCAGATTCTGCTCAACCTGATGTCGAACGCGGTGAAGTTCACGCCGCCGGGCGGGAAAGTGATTCTGCGCGCCGATTTGGTTGCCGACGGTCTCAGCATCACGGTCGCGGACACGGGCATTGGGATCGCCGCCGCCGATCTCGAGAAGGCGTTGCGGCCCTTCGGGCAAATCGATAGCCGCATGGCGCGCAAATACCAGGGCACGGGCCTCGGCCTGCCGCTGACGAAATCGATGATCGAGCTGCATGGCGGCCGGCTGGCGCTTGAAAGCGAGGCGGGCAAGGGCACGACGGCCACCGTTTGGCTGCCGCGCGATCGCATGATTCAGTTGGCTGAGAGCAAGCGTCGGCGTTGACTGTCGGCGACGACTCGGCGGGGCGCAAGCATCGAAGTCGCGCGATCGTGTGATCATTAACTTTTGATCACCGCGCCGGTGAAAAAAAGAATATCGCGCGGAGTCAACGCGTTGGCGAAACCGTCCTCGTTATCCACAAAGCGACAGGCATGGTGCGTTAGCACATAATTAACGGTCAGAGGCGTGAAGTGATCGCGCATAACGCAAAACGTTGGAGGGAAAGGTTAAGCCGTCGATGTCGCAGGCGCTCTACGCTCATACCACGCTTGGCGCGCTCTACCGCTATTGGGAAAAGAAACGCGGTGCGCGGAAGATGCCGACGCGACGGGATATCGATCCGATCGAGATGGATCGGCGCATCCTGCCGCATCTCATGCTGTGCGAGCTGTCGGATCACGGCAATGTCATCCGGTTTCGCCTGGTCGGTACCTTGCTTGCCAAGCGCTGGGGCTTCGATCCGACCGGACAGCGGGTTACGGATTTTCGGTCGGCGGTCTATTTCACTTTTTTCGGAGCGCTGATGCGGCGCGGCTATGTCGAGGCCGCGCCGGTTTATGGCGAGAGCCGATTCCGCTGGGGCACGAAAGGCCAGCTCGAGGCCTCGCATCTGCTGCTGCCGTTGAGCACCGGCGGGGCGCAGCCCGGCATCGTGCTGGCCGGCATGGCCTATAGCTCCGACGACGTGTTCCCGCCGCCGATTCGCCTCTTGAACGAGACCGCCAGGCACTCAATCGGCCTGCGCGAAGTGCTGACGCCGGGCGACGTGCCGCTGGACGATGGCGCGGCCCGCCCCGCCAGCATCGCCCAAAGATAACGGGACCGCAGGCCTCTCTCAGATCTCGACCTGTCCGCCGAGCTCGACCACGCGATTGGTCGGGATGCGGAAATACTCGGTCGCGTTCATCATCGTGCGATGCATGAAGATGAAAAGCCGCTTGCGCCAGGTCCAGATGCCGGCGCCGGATTTCAGCACGACTTTTTCGCGGCCGACAAAAAACGACGTCTCGAGCAGATTGAAGCGGAACTGCATCAGGCGCAGCTGCGCGAGCGCGCGCGGGATGTTGGGCTCGTCCATGAAGCCGTAACTGACCTCGACGACGTGGAAGTTGTGATCGAGATGGGTGATTGAGAGGCGCTGATCGTCGGGTACGTGCGGGATGTCGTTGGTGCCGACCTTCATCAGCACGACGCGCTCATGCAGCACGTGGTTGTGCTTCAAATTGTGGAGCAGCGCCGCCGGCACGACGCGGTCATTCGGCACCATGAAAACACCCGTGCCCGGCACGCGCGGCGGACGGTCCGGCTTTACCGTCGCGAGGAAAGTCTCGAGCGGCAGCGCGTCGCGCCAGCGGACCGCCAAAAGCGCCTCGCGGCCGCGCAGCCAGGTGACCATCAAGGTGAAGATGGTCGCGGCGACGGCGAGCGGGAACCAGCCGCCTTCTTCGATCTTCAGCAGGTTCGCCGAGAGAAAGCCGAGATCGACCACAAGGAAGGCGCCGAAGGCGAGGCCTGCGCCGATGCGGTTCCATTTGGCGATCGCCACCATGTAGACGAAGGCGAGGATGGTATCGATCGTCATGGTTCCGGTGACGGCGATGCCGTAGGCGGAGGCGAGGTTCTCGGTGCTGCGGAAGCCCACCACCAGAGTCAGCACGGCGACGAGCAGGAAGAGATTGACCTTCGGCATATAGATCTGGCCGATCTCGAGCTCGGAGGTGTGGCGGATCTCAAAGCGCGGCAGGTAGCCCAACAGCACCGCCTGACGCGTCATCGAGAAGGCGCCCGAGATGACCGCTTGCGAGGCGATCACCGTCGCCATCGCCGCGAGAATCACCATCGGGTAAAGCCCCCAAGACGGCACCAGCCGATAGAACGGATTCTCCAACGCGCCGTGCACATGCAGAACGAGCGCGCCCTGGCCGAAATAATTGAGCAGCAGCGCGGGAAAGACGAAAGAGAGCCACGCAAAGCGGATCGGGCGCTTACCGAAATGCCCCATGTCGATATAGAGCGCCTCGGCGCCGGTCACCGCCAGCACCACCGCGCCCAACAGCACGAAGCCGCGCGCCGGATCGCGCAGCAACAGGTGGACCCCATAGAGCGGGTTGAGCGCCAGGAGGATTTCCGGCTCTTTCACGATTTCGATCGAGCCGAGCAGGCCGAGGGTCAAGAACCAGACCGCCATGATCGGCCCGAAGAAGAACCCGACCCGCCCGGTGCCGCGACGCTGCAGCAGAAAGAGGCCGACCAGGATGCCGATGGTCAAGGGAATGACGAAGGGATCGAAGAAGGGCGTGGCGATCTTCAAGCCTTCGACGGCGCTCAACACCGAGATCGCCGGCGTGATCACGCCATCGCCGTAGAACA
>JBJKPV010000139.1:0-5520 GCA_046706015.1 Allostellaceae bacterium
ATCCTTGGCGGCGCGCAGGCCGTTCGATCGGGAGGAGCGTCCGGCGCTGAGCTTTCCCACCACCCCGGTCTTGCCGATACCGCGGTGAACCTCGCAGCCGAAAGATGAAAGCCGCTCAGCCACCAGATCGGCCGTGCGCCGCTCTTCGAAGCCGAGCTCGGGATGGGCGTGGATATCCCGCCGCCAAGCGGTCAGCTGGGTGTGATCGTCGCTGATGGCCTCGATGACCGACATCGCCGTTTCCCCTCTCCGCCGCGGTCGCGCGCCGCGCGGGCATCGCCGCGAGCCTAGCAAGCCACGCCCGGCGCACTCAAGCCGCGATCAAACCGTCGGGGTGCGTGTAGCACCTCTCCTTAGCGCCGGAACCGATTGGTTTTCCACAAGGCTTGTCATTTTACGGTAACCAAACTGCCGCTTAGCCGTAACGAACGAACCCTAGCATCGCGGCGGCTGCAGGGGCACCGGCACGCGGGCCCGTCGGGGAAAACTCACATTGAAGGATTGAGAATGTCGCACAGAAAATATCTTCTCGGCAGCGTCGCTTTATGCGGCGTGCTGGCGCTCGCCGCACCGGTCCACGCGCAATCGGCCTCTGCGCTCAACAGCCAAATCCAGGCTCTGCAGGACCAGGTACGCCAGCTGAACACGCAGCTGAACACGCTCCAAGGCCAGGTCCAGCAGCAGCAGCAAACCCAGGTGCAGACACAGCATACGGTCGAGCAGATGAAGTCCTCGCCGGGCGGCGGCATCGCCGGCGCGGTCGTCAAGATGATGCATGGAAGGCCGGTCTTCGAGAGCGCAGATGGCCAGGACACGCTCGGCGTCACCGGCCGGCTCCATTTCGACATGGGCGCCTATGACTGGCACCCGAACTCCACT
The DNA here is from genome assembly GCA_046706015.1 of Allostellaceae bacterium. Lineage (GTDB taxonomy): Bacteria > Pseudomonadota > Alphaproteobacteria > ATCC43930 > CGMCC-115725 > CAIKMD01. Next base: position 880 of record JBJKPV010000139.1, read on the forward strand.
GCCACCAATCCTCAAACGCTCACGAGCGGCGTCAATGCGCGGCGCGCGCGCCTGGGCGTCACCGGCAAATATCGCGGCGGGTGGGATTATACCTTGATCTTCGATCTCGGCGGATCGCACGACAACGGTTCGACGATCGAGAACGCGTTTATCGGCTATAGCTGGGCCCCCGGTTTCCATTTCACCGCGGGCTATCAGGATGTCCCGTTCACGCTCGGCGAGTCGACGAGCTCGAACGACATCATGTTCATGGAAAAATCCCAAGTCGGGGACATTGCGACCAACATTGCCGGCAATGACAATCGCGCAGCGGTCGGCATGACCTGGCACAATAACCGCGCCTGGGTCGGCATCTTTGGCACCGGCCCAAGCTCGGGTACCACCTCGTCGATAAACGATCAGACCGGCCAGAGCAAGGTGCAGTTCGGCGCGACCGGCCGGGCAACCTATCAAGTCTTGCAGGGGCCCAATTATACCTTCCACATCGGCGCCGATGCCGAAGGGTTGATCAAGCCCCCGAACAGCTGCGGTTTCCGAGCGATCAGCCTTGCGGACAACCCTGAACTGCGGGTCGACGCCACCAACACGATCAACACCGGCACGATCGGAAGCATCACCAATCCGGTCACGGGCGCGAGCGTCTATGGCGCCGAGGTGGCCGGCAATTTCGGACCGCTCTACGGCCAGGGCGAATACTATCACTTCGACGTGGCGCGTCAGGGTTTGTCGGACCTGAACTTCAATGGCGGCTATGTCGCGGCGAGCTATGCTTTGACCGGCGAGGAACGTCACTACAATCCGGGATGCGGCTGCTATGGCAGCATCAAGCCGGCCCATCCTTTCTCGCTGTCGAGCGGCGGTTGGGGCGCCTGGGAGATCGCGGCACGCTACAGCGTCATGGATCTGAATGACTCCACCATCCGGGGCGGCAAGCAGACGATCTACACGATCGGCCTCGACTGGTATCCGAATGACAATATGCGTTTCATGCTCGACTACCTTCACGCCGTCGTGAAAAAGACGCAGACCTCGGCGCCCACCGACATCGGCGGCGATATGAATGCCGTCGCGATGCGTATGCAGTTCGCCTTCTAGCGCCCTCTTCCTGTGGCGTTCCGCGGTGACCCCGGCCGGTTTCCCCACCGGCCGGGGTTTTCTTTTGCCCTCGCCGGCACCTGCTCACCGGTGGTGCCGGATGTTTTTTGGCCGGCCCCTGCTCCACCGGCGGTGCCGGATGTTTCTTTGCCGGCACCTGCTCCACCGGCGGTGCCGGCCTAGTCGGCCGCTTGGGCTTTGGACTCGGGCGCCTTGTCGCGCAGCGTCACGAACTCCTCAGACGCGGTCGGGTGGAGCGCCATGGTGCGATCGAACTGCTTCTTGGTCGCGCCGCACGTGATCGCGACCGCGAGCGCTTGGATGATCTCTGGCGCGTCGGCGCCGACCATGTGACAGCCAAGCACGCGATCCGTCGAACGATCCACCACCAGCTTCATCAGCGTGCGCTCCTCGCGGCCCGAGAGCGTGTGCTTCAGCGCCCGGAAGCGCGTGCGGTAGATATCGAGCGTGTGGCCGTGCTCGCGGGCGCGGCGCTCGGTCAGACCGACCGCCGCGACGGGAGGCTGGCTGAAAACGGCGGTCGCGACGTTCTCATGCGAGATCGCCATCGGGTTGTTGTTGAAGAGGGTCTCGGCGATGGCGCGGCCCTCGGCGATGGCGACCGGCGTGAGGTTGAGCCGGTCGGTCACGTCGCCGATCGCATAGATATGCGGCACCGAGGTCTTCGACCATTCATCGACGATGACGCGCCCGTCGCGGTGCAGCTTGACGCCGACCTCCTCGAGGCCGATCCCCTTGATGTTGGGCCGACGGCCGGTCGCATACATGACGAGATCGGCCGAGATCTCCTCGCCCGCCTTGCTGCGCACGGTGAAGCCCTCGACCGGGCATTTCTCGATGCTGGCGAGTTCGGTGCGCAGGCGCATGACCACGCCGCGCTGGCGCATTTCCTGCGCGATCGCGGCGCGCACATCGTCATCGAATCCGTTTAGCACCTCCTCGCCGCGCACGACGAGCGTCACCTCGGCCTTCAGCCCCGAAAAGATGTTCGCGAATTCGAGCGCGATATAGCCGCCGCCGACGATGATGATGTGCCGCGGCAGCGCAGCCAGTTCGAGCGCCTCGTTCGAGGTGATGACATGCTCGATGCCCGGGATTTGCGGCATCACCGGATGACTGCCGGTGGCGACGATGATGTGGGCGGCGGTCACGCGCTTGCCGGTACTGAGCTCGACCGTATGCGGATCGACCAGGCGGCCGCGCGCCTCGAAGAGGGTGCAGCCGGAGTCTTTAAGAAGTTTGTGATAAACGCCTTCGAGTCGGTTGATCTCCTTGTTCTTATTGGCGATGAGTGTCGCCCAGTCGAAGCGCGGCGGCACGACGCTCCAGCCATAGGCCGGCGCATCCTCGAAGGCATCGGCGAACTGCGCGCCATAGACGAGGAGCTTCTTCGGGATGCAGCCGCGGATCACGCAAGTGCCGCCGACGCGGCCATCCTCGCAAATCCCGACTCGCGCGCCATAAGAGGCGGCGCGGCGCGAGGCGGCGACGCCGCCGGAACCAGCACCGATGGTGAAAAGATCGAAATCGTAATGGGGCATGAAAGGAGCTTTCCAAGCGAGGCGGCCGAAGCGGCGGAAGACGTCATCATAACATCGCGATGCCACCGCGCAGGCACAAGACGCCAGAACCCGGCGCTCGCCACGGAGGCGAGATAGAAAAATTATTTGTTTTATAATTAAATAGTTACAGAGATATTCTTACAAATAAGGTCGTCTTTCCGGCGTGGCTATCCCGCCCCTTTCTTTGCTGCGTTATCAGCGCTCGCGCGCCGCCATCACGGCGGCGACCGCGGTAGCGCCCGGATCGCCCTCGCCGTCGAGCCCCGCGATCACGCCTTGCCGGTCTGCGGCGCTGCGATTCTGGCTCATCTTCCATTTGCCCTGGAGCCGCGCGATCGGCAGCTCGAAGCCGATGATGCCTTTGAGCATGCCTTGGAGATAATCCTCGGGCGCGTCGCTCACTGCCCAGGGTGCGGCGCGCTTGCCTTCCTGCGACAGCGTCAGCCGCGTGACGTGGGCGCGCTTCCAATCGGGATCGTCGATGAAGCGCAAGCGCCCATAGGCGTGGATCGCGACATAGTTCCAGGTCGGCACCACCTTGCCCGTCTCCGCCTTGCTCTTATACCAGGAGGGCGTGACGTAAGCCTCGGGCCCCAAGAAGATCGCCAGCGCCTCGGTCTCGGGCGCCGGTCCGCGTCCTTGCGGATTGCCGCGCGCCAGATGCCCGGTGATCGTGCCGAAAGGCGCGGGCGCGTCATCGAGCAAAAGTGGGATATGGCTGGCGATGAGCCCGTCCGGCCCCAAGCTCACCAACGTCCCGAAGGCGATGGCGCGCATCGCGTCGAGGAGCACATCGACGCGGCTTTCCTCGAAATGCGACGGGACAAACATGGTGCGACGCTCCGGAATGGCGATGAGCGCGCCGATCCTCAGGCGTTACGCCGCGCGGCGCAACAGCTTTCCCGCCAGCGCGCCGGTGTGCTCGGCGCGATCGACCGTGACGACGCCGTTGACCAGCACGATGGTCGATTGGCCGGCCGGGAATTGATGCGGGTACTGATAGGTCGCGCGCTCGCGGAACGCGGCCGGATCGAAGATCGTGACGTCGGCCGCATAGCCCGGGCGCAACAGCCCGCGATCCGCGAAGCCCAGCGCCTTGGCCGAGGCGCCGGTCATCTTCCAGATCGCGCGCGGCAGATCGATCAGATGCAGCTCCTGGCAGTAATGCCCGATGATGCGCGGAAAGGTGCCGTAAAAGCGCGGATGCGGCATGCCCTGGCCGGTGACGCCGTGCGGCGCGACGCAATTCCCGTCCGAGCCGACGCAGACCATCGGCGATTTGATCATGGTTTGGATATCGTCCTCGGAAATCGAATCGACCAGCACGCGCGTCGCGAACTTGTCGGCGATCAAATAATCGCAGACGCAATCGAGCCCGTCGATGCCCCGCTCGGCCGCGATCTCGGCGATGGTGCGGCCGGCGAATTGCGCCTGGTTGGGGCTGACCGAGATCCGGATCGCGCTCCAATCCTTGATGCGGCCGAAATTGTTGAGGCCGTGTTGCGCGATCTCGTCGCGAATGCGCGCGCGGTTCTGCGGATCGGACAATCGCGCCTGCATCTCCGCGATCTTGCCGCTCTGGACCCAGCGCGGCAGCAGATTCTTCAAAGGATTGCTCGCGGCCGTATAGGGGTATTGATCGCAATCGATGGCAATGCCAGCTTCGCGCGCCTTCTCGATCCGGCCGAGCATCTCCTCGGCGCGGCCCCAATTGTCGAGGCCCGAGAGCTTCATATGCACCACCTGCACATGAATGCCCGCCTCGCGTCCGACCGTGATCGCCTCTTCGAGCGCGTCGAAGACCGCGTTGGCCTCGTCGCGGAGATGGGTGAAATAGAGCCCGCCCTTGCGCCGTGCGATCTTGGCGAGCGCCACCACTTCCTCGGTCGAGGCAAAGGCGCCGGGCGCGGTGAAGAGCCCGGTCGACAACCCATTGGCGCCGGCGTCGAGCGACGCCTCAATC
>JBJKPV010000140.1:0-8900 GCA_046706015.1 Allostellaceae bacterium
TAGTCGACATAGGCCTGATAGAGCTCGAGCGAGGTGAATTCCGGATTGTGCCGCGGCGACAGACCCTCGTTGCGGAAGTTGCGGTTGATCTCGAAAAGCTTGTCGGAGAGGCCGCCGACCAGAAGCCGCTTCAGATGGAGCTCGGGCGCGATGCGCAGGTAGAGCTCCATGTCGAGGGCGAGGTGGTGCGTAACGAACGGCTTGGCCGAGGCGCCGCCCGGGATCGCGTGCAGCATCGGCGTCTCGACCTCGAGAAAGCCGCGCCCGATCAGCGCACGGCGCAGGCACGCGATGATGCGGCTGCGCCGACGCAGGGTCTCGCGGCTTTCCTCGCTCATGATCAGGTCGAGATAGCGCTGGCGATAGCGCAGCTCGATATCGGCGAGGCCGTGGAACTTCTCCGGCAGCGGCAGCAGCGCCTTGGCGAGGACCGTCACCTTGGCACTGTTGATGGTGAGCTCGCCGCGTGGGGTGCGCCGGACCACGCCTTCGACGCCGATGAGATCGCCGAGATCGAGCAGCTTGACCACGGCCAGCTGCTCGGGGGGGAGATTGTCCTTGTGGCTGAAGATCTGGATCTTGCCGGTCGAGTCGTGCAGATCGATGAACATGCCGCTGTTGCGGATGGCGCGGATCCGCCCCGCCACGGCGACGCGGTCCTCGGTCATCGCGCCCGAGGCGAGATCGCGATGGTGCGTCTCGATCTCTTTCGCCTCGGCCGTGCGCGCGAAAACGTAAGGGTAGGGGTCGACGCCCAGCGCCTTGAGTGCTTTGAGCTTCTCGATCCGCGCCGCGCGGAACTGGTTGTCGGACTGCTCTTCGTCTCGCTCAGCTGTCATGAGATCCTTCCTTGCGCCGGGTTGTAACAGCCTATGGCGCGGCGCGGAAGGCGGCGATGTCGCAGCGCCGGTCGTGGAACGCGCCGAGCGTGCCGCGATGGCCGACGCTGACGATCGCGGGCGCCCAAGCGGCCGCGCGCAGCATGCGGTAGAACCGCGCCTCACTTGGCTCGTCGAGCGCCGACGTCGCCTCGTCGAGGAAGAGGAGATCGGGCTCGGTCAGGAGGACGCGCGCGAAAGCCAGCCGCTGCTGCTCGCCGAGCGAGAGCCGCTGCGCCCAATTGTCCGCCTCGTCGAGCCGCGCGGCGAAGGCGCCGAGCCCGACCGTCTCCATCACCTCCTTGAGCCGCTGATCGGGCAGATCGGTGGTCTCGCGCGGATAGATCAGGGCCTCGCGCAAGGTGCCGAGCGGCAGATAAGGTTTCTGCGGGAGGAACAGGAACTTGCCGGCGGCCATGCGGACCGCGCCCTTGCCATAGGGCCAGATGCCGGCGATGGCGCGGAGCAAGGTGCTCTTGCCGGCGCCCGTCGGACCCGTGACGAGCACCGCCTCGCCCGACCTCGCCGCGAGATCGACGTGGCGCAGCAGCGCGGTCTCGTCTGGGAGATCGAGTGAGAGATCGCTGACCGCGACGCCGCCGCCAGCGCGCTCGACCGATATCGGCTGTGGCGCTCGCCCTTGGGCCGCGATCGCCTTCACGCGCTCGTCGAAGCCGACGAGGCGCTGCACCACCGATTGCCAAGCGGCAATGTCAGTGTACGAGCTGACGATGAACGACATCGCGCCCTGCACTTGGCCGAAGGCGTCCGCGATCTGCATCAGGCCGCCGAGCTGAATCGCGCCCGAAAAGTAGCGCGGGGCCGATACCAGGTAGGGAAAGATGATTGCGAACTGGCCGTAAAAGTAGGTCCACCAGCCCAGCGCCTTGATCCGGAGCATGATCGCCCAGAAATTGTCGACGACGCGGGTGAAGCGATCGAGGAAATTCGCCATCTCGCGCTTCTCGCCGCCATAGAGCGCGACCGATTCGGCGTTCTCGCGCAAGCGTACGAGGCTGAAGCGGAAATCCGCTTCATAGCGCTGTTGCTGGAAATTGAGAGGCACCAAGGGTCGCCCGATCTTGACGGTGATCCAGGTGCCGAGCGCGGAATAGACAAGCGCGAACCACACCATATAGCCGGGTATCACCACCGAACCGAAGCTACCCAGCGGAATTGCGAAAGCGCCCGAGAGAGACCACAAAATGCCGAGAAACGATAACAAGGTGACGACCGAATTGAGCAGACCCAAGGTCAGGCTCAGGCTCGCATCGGTGAACCGGTTGAGGTCGTCTGAGATCCGTTGATCGGGATTGTCCGTGTGGTCGCCCTGAAGCTGAAGCCGGTAATAGGCCTTGCCGTCGAGCCAATCGCCAAGATACTGGCGCGTCAACCAGCGCCGCCAGCGGATCTGCAGCATCTGCTGCAAATAAGTTGCATAGACACCGGTCACGATGAATATCACGGCGAGTAAAGTAAAGATCCCAAGCTGAACGAAGAATGCGTGCTCGTCTTTGTTTTGGATCGCGTTGAAGAAAGCCTGGCGCCAGAAGTTGAACCGCACATTGAGAGCGACCGAGAACAGGTTCAGGACGATCACGGCAGCGAGGAGCCCCCAGGCCCATTTCTTATCATCGGATGCCCAATAAGGCTTGGCGAGACGCCAGGCGTCGCGCAAAAAGCCCCAGCCCTTGCTATTCTCCATTACAGAAACTCCATGATTCGCCCAGGCTGACCTAGCTTCGTTCTATGCCGGATGCGCGCGATATCTCCAAGGCGCTTGCCCGCGGCGTCGCCCGCGCCTTGGCGCAAGGCGGGTTTGCGACGATAATCGAAATGCCGCTGGCCGATGGAAGACGTGCCGATATCATGGCGCTCGGGCGCGACGGCACGCTCGCGATCGTCGAGATCAAATCGTCGGTAGCCGATTTCCGCGCCGACGGCAAATGGCCCGAATACGGCCAATGGTGCGACCGCTTCTATTTCGCCGTGCCCGAGGGCTTCCCGCTCGAACTCATTCCCCTCGATTGCGGCCTGATGCAGGCGGATGCTTTCGGCGCCGCGATCTTGCGCGAGGCGCCGGAACGCAAGCTCCTGGCCGCGCGCCGCCGCGCGGTGCAGCTGCGCTTCGCGCGGCTGGCCTCGCTGCGGCTGCAGCGTTTGATCGATCCGGGCGCGGCCGATCCTGACACGCTCGTCTGAAACGGCGCTCACGCGCCTGTGCTAGGTGTTCTTCTTTGGCTTCGCACGACGGCGCTTGTGCGCCTGTGCTGGGCATTCTTCTTTGGCTTCGCACGACGGCGCTTGTGCGCCTGTGCTACGCCTAGCGCGCGGCGCGCGCGATCGTCGCGGTGGTGCTGAAGCCCGGCATCAGCTCGGCGAGCAGCACGGTGCCGCCATAGGATTGCACGATATCGGCGCCGACCACTTGGTCGAGCTGGTAATCCGCGCCTTTCACCAGGACATCGGGCCGGATCGCCCCGATCAATTCGATCGGCGTGTCTTGATCGAAGACGACGACGAGATCGACCGCGGCGAGGGAGGAGAGCACCGCGGCGCGGGCGTCCTGGTTTTGCACCGGCCGTCCCGGACCTTTCAGCCGCACCACCGACGCGTCGCTGTTGATGCCAACGACGAGACGATCGCAGGCAGCCTTCGCCTGGTTGAGTAACGAGACATGCCCCGGATGCAAGAGGTCGAAGCATCCGTTGGTGAAGCCGATCTTGAGGCGACCGCGGCGCCAGCGCGCGATCTGATCGAGGGCGAGCGACAGCGGCAACGTCTTGCGCTGCTCGATCGTGTCGCGATTGAGGAGCGCGGCTTCGAGTTCGATCGGCTCGACCGCGGCCGTGCCGATCTTGCCGACGACGACGCCAGCCGCGGCGTTGGCGAGCCGCGCCGCATCGGCCAGGCTGGCGCCCGCGCTCAAAGCGGCGGCCAAGACCGCCACCACCGTGTCGCCCGCGCCCGAGACGTCGAAGACTTCGCGCGCCTCGGCGGCGAGCTTCAAAGTCGCGCCGCTGCTTTCGACCAACAGCATCCCGTCCTTGCCGCAGGAGACCAGCATCGCGCCGAAATCATGGGCGCGGATCAATGCTTGCGCGGCGGCGATGACGTCTTCATCGGTCTTGACCGGCCTCTGTGTTGCGGCGGCCAACTCCGGGCGGTTGGGTTTCAGCACGTCCGCCCCGCGATAGATCGCGTAATCGCTGCCCTTGGGATCGACCAGGATCGTGGCGCCGGCCGCCTTCGCCTCGGCAATGATCTCGGCGGCAACGCCGGCGCCAAGAACGCCCTTGGCGTAATCCGACAGGATCGCAACTTTATGGCTCTTGAGCCCGTCTTTAACGAGTTTCACGAGATCGCTACGCAGATCCGCCGGTAGTGGCGCGATGCGCTCCTGATCGGCGCGCAGCAATTGTTGCGTGTCGGCGACGTAGCGCGTCTTCAACGTGGTGACGCGACCGCGTTCGGCCAGAACATGAGCCTCCTCGACGCCGAGCTTTGCCACCATGCGCGTGATCTCGCGCCCGGCCGGATCGGTCCCTGTGGCCGAAATGAAACAAGTCTTGGCGCCGAGAGCGTGGAGGTTGCGCAGTACATTGCCGGCGCCACCCAGGGTACGCTCCTCGCGTTCGAGATGGAGCACCGGGACCGGCGCTTCCGGTGAGATGCGCTCGACCCGGCCATAGATGTAATGATCGAGCATCAGATCGCCGACGCACAGCACCTGCGCCTGTTTGAGCGCCTCGACCAAGGAGATGAGATCGGCCTGCGTCACGCCCCGCTCTTACTGTTTGGGCTTGGGGCTGGCAAGGAAAACCTCGGAAAGCTTGCCAGGGAGCGCCTCCTGCCGACGGATCCCGGAGCGACCGCTAACTAGCTGCGCGGCGCGTGCTTGCCGAGAATGCGTTGCAGGGTGCGCCGGTGCATCTTGAGGCGCCGCGCGGTCTCGGAGACGTTGCGGTCGCACTGCTCGAAGACGCGCTGAATATGCTCCCAGCGCACGCGGTCGGCCGACATCGGATCTTCGGGCGGTGGCGGCAGGGCGGATTCGGTGGCGAGTAGCGCGCGCTCGACCGCGTCGGCGTCGACCGGTTTCGGCAAATAGTCGACCGCGCCCGCCTTCACGGCGGCGACGGCGGTCGCGATATTGCCGTAGCCTGTGAGCATGACGACACGCGCGTTCGGTCGTGATTCGCGCAGCGCCTTGACGATATCGAGTCCGCTGCCATCGCCGAGGCGGAGATCGACCACGGCGAAGACCGGAGGTTCCTGCGCCACCGCGGCGACGCCCGAAGCGACGCTGTCCGCGGTGCGGACGACAAAGCCGCGGCGCTCCATCGCGCGGGCGAGGCGCTGGCACAACGGCTCGTCGTCATCGACGATGAGTAGCGTGCGTTCGTTCTCTGGCTGAGCGCCGAATGCGCTCGGATCGCCGCCCCCGGGCAGCTGATCGTCGTCCTGGTTCATTCACCGACCTCCCGGGCTGTCATCGTCGGATCGAGGGCGGCGAGGCGCCGCCGCCGCCATTCGATCACCACCTGCGCGCCACCATCCGGCAAGTTCGCAAATCCCAATCTTGCGCCGGTGCGCTCCAGCAGGCTTTGCGCGATGAAGATGCCGAGCCCCATATGCTGGGCGCCGAGCGTAGATCCGGCGGGGCCGCGGCCCGAAATATAAGGCTCTCCGATGCGCGCCAACAGGCCGGGCGGAAAGCCCGGGCCATCATCGGCGATATCGACCGCGACCACGTCCTCGCTCCAACTCGTCGTCACCACGACCTCATGCGCGGCGAATTGGATGGCGTTCTGAATCAGATTGCCGAGCCCGTGCATGATCTCGGGGCTGCGCGGCAGGAGCGGCTCCTCGATCGGCCGGCCCTCGGCATCGCGGCCGGCGCCGATCTCGTAATGCACCGCGATCGTCGGCGAAAGATGGGGCTCACCGGCCGCCTCGACTAGCGCCGAGAAAGGCAACCGCGCGAAGGGCGATCCGTGCTCGCCGTCGCGCTGCCGGGCGAGATCGGTGATGATCGCGCGGCAGCGCTCGCTCTGGCTGAGCAGCAGCTCAGCATCCGCCGCGTAGGGTGAATCGGGCGGCAGTTCGCGCGCCAGCTCCTTGGCGATCACCGCGATCGTGGCAAGCGGCGATCCCAGCTGATGCGCGGCGGCGGCAGCGAGACTTCCTACTGCCGAGATGCGCTGCTCGCGCGCCAAGGCCAGCTGCGTCGCCGAAAACGCGTTGCGCATCTTGCGTGCCTCGGCCGCGATCGACCACGCATAGCCAGAAATGAACAAGGTCGAGCACACCAGCGCGGTCCAGATGCCAAGCATATAAAGAGGCGGCGGATTCAGCAGCGCGTCGCCGCGCGACGGCAGCGGCAGATGAAAGACGCCCAGCGCCGTGATTGCGACCACGGTGAGCGCCGAGAGTCCGATCACGCTCGAACGCGACAGGATGGTCGCCGACACGATGACCGGCGCCAGCATCAGCATGGCGAAGGGATTCTCCAGGCCGCCTGTGAGGTAGAGCAGCAGGCCAAGCTGGAGCGTGTCATAGGCGAGATAGAGCGCTGCCTCGCGGTCGCCCAGCCGCGCGCCGGCGCTGCGTGGCAGCGACGCTGCCGCGTTGAGCACCGCCGAGGCCGCGACGACCGCGAAGGCACTCTTGAGCGGTAGATGGAAACCGAGTCCGTAATGGACGACGAGCAAAGTCAGCGCTTGGCCGATCACAGCGACCCAGCGGATGAGCACCAGCTTGCGCAAGCTGATTGAGACGTCGGCGTCGCCCGATTCCGGTGTCGCGTCGCGGTTTGTCGGGGTGGTCATCGCCGCGGCCGGCCCACGCAGAGGCCAAGTTTCCGCTTCCACGAAAGCATGTCCGCTGGCTGGCATTCCTCAGGCTCGGAGACGGGCCGCATCGATTACGCCGAAGCGCCTCATCTCAGGGCAGGCTCCATTCGTTGTAGCGCAACTTGTCGATATCGACGGCGGTGCCATGGCCGCGCGCTGGGCCGCGCGGCAGCTTGTCGGCGCCGGCAAAGCCTTTCTCGCAGTAGAGCTCGATCATGTTGCCCGAAGGATCACGGAAGAACATCAGCGCCTCGACGCCGCTGCGCGTCCAGAAACTCGAGCTTGGAATGCCGCAGCGCGCGAGCCAAGCTTTCATCTGCAGTAATTCATCCGGTCCGCAAAAGAACGCGCAATGCGGATACTCGGTGCTCGGCTCGAGGAAGGTGCAGCCGTCGCTGCCGATGCCGACATCGACGCCGCACAAGCGGAACGAGGCGAAGGTCGGTGTCTCGACGCGCATCTGCCCGCCCAGAACATTCCCATAGAAGCGTTTTCCTTCCTCCAGATCGCGGCAGGGCAGGCTGACATGGGCGAAGGCCTGGAATTTCGGCGGGCCGTTCACCGTGTCGGTGCGCACCGGCTGATCCGTCGTCATGGTCATCGTGCTCTCCCCTTCGCGCGAAGCGGACGATTGATTTTTCTTGTCTTTTCGAATGATGCGTCTGCTGCCGAGCCAAGTCAACGCCAGCCGCCCGTTCCGGTCGCAGTCGGGCTAGGCGTCCTTGCCGCTCACCCCCGCCTCGGCGAAGGTCGCCATGCCGTTGTGACAGGCAAGCGCGGCCTTGACCAGCGCGATCGCCAAGGTGGCGCCCGAGGCCTCGCCCAAGCGCATGCCGAGATCGAGCAGCGGCGCCTTGCCGAGACGCTCAAGCAGGCGGCGATGGCCGGGCTCTGCCGAGCGGTGAGCGACTTGGCAATGATCGAGCGCGGATTTGTCGACCGCATAAAGCGCGGCCGCCGCAGCGCAAGTCGCGTAGCCGTCGAGCAGCACGGGCACGCGCGCCATCCGCGCGGCGACGATCGCGCCCGCCATGGCTGCGAATTCACGACCGCCGAGGCGGCGCAGCAGATCGAAACCATCCTTGGCGTCGGCGCGGTGCAGCGCGACGCCGCGTTCGACGACGTCGATCTTGCGTCGTATCGCTTCGCCTGCGATGCCGGTGCCGGGTCCGACCCACTCCGCGGCACTGCCGCCGAAGAGCGCGGCGCAAAGTGCCGCCGCCGCGGTGGTGTTGGCGATGCCCATCTCGCCCAGCGCCAGCAGATCGATGCCGGGCTCGACCGCCATCATGCCATAGGCCATCGCGGTGGCGCAGTCTTCTTCACTCATCGCCGGCTCGCGCGTGAAATCCTGCGTCGCTTGGTCGAGCGCCATCTCGTAAACGCGTAGATCGGCGTCGACGGCGCGGCAAAGCTGGTTCACCGCCGCGCCGCCATCGACGAAATTCTTCACCATCTGCGCCGTCACGGCGGCGGGATAGGCCGAGACGCCGAGGCCGGCGACGCCGTGATTGCCGGCGAAGACCGCAGCGCGTGGGTGCACGCATTGCGCCGGGTGCCTTCCCTGCCACGCCGCCATCCATGCGCTCAGCTCCTCGAGCCGACCGAGCGCGCCCGCGGGCTTGGTGAGCTGCGCTTCGCGCGCGGTGGAGTCCGCCTCGGCGGCGCGGTCGATCGCGGGAAACGAGGCGACGATGCCGCGCATTTCGTCGAGCGTCGTCGGCGGGCGCTTCTCAGCCATTGGTCTTCTCCTCTTGCGCCCGCGACTTTCCTGCATCATCGGCGGTGCGCCAAGTGAAAATCGCAATTTGTGGCGAGGCGCGGCCGATTGGTTTAGAACGCCCGCATGAGCATCCTGCCCGAGACCTGGCGCGAAGAGCTCCTTGCCGTCCTCACTTTTCTCACGCGCCTGCCGTTCCATCGTCTGGGCATCGAAGGCGGGACGCCACCCGATCTCGGCGCCGCTTCCTGGGCTTTTCCGGTGGCGGGCATCGTCGTTGGCCTAATCGGCGGCATCGCTTACGGCGTTGCGCTCGCGCTCGCGCTTCCGCCTCTTGCCGCCGCGCTGATCGCGATCGGCGTCACCATTCTAGCGACCGGCGGCTTGCACGAGGACGGGCTCGCCGACACCGCCGATGGGCTCGGCGGCCGCGACCGCGAGGAAAAG
>JBJKPV010000141.1:0-6356 GCA_046706015.1 Allostellaceae bacterium
GGCCACGCCTTCGCCGCGCTCGTAGAGCAGGCCGAGATTGAATTGCGCGTTGACGACGCCGGCTTCTGCCGCCTTGCCGAACCATTGCGCCGCTTCCGACATGCTCTGCTTGACGCCGATGCCGTTCGAGTAGGCGACGCCGAGATTGAAGGCGGCGCTGGCGCTGCCTTGCGCCGCGGCCTTGCGATACCAGAACACCGCCTGGGCCGGATCGCGATCGATGCCGAGACCTTCGGCATACATGACCGCGATGTTGTATTCGGCCTCGGTGACGCCCTCTTCGGCCGCGGTTTTGAAGAGGCTTGCGGCGCGCTGATAATCCTGCGTCACGCCTTCGCCCAGCGCGTAAAGAACGCCGAGGCGATAGCGCGCGACCGGATCGCCGTCTTGGGCATGTGTCTCGAGCCAACGCGCCAGCCGGCGCGGATCGGAGGGCGCTTCGGCGGGCTCCGCCTTAGCCAGCTTGCCGGTCGGCTTGGCGACGCGCTTCTCCGACGGCTTGCGCGCGGCTTCAGGCGGGCGCGGCTCGGCCGCGGCAGCGACCGGAGGTGCGGCCTCGGCCGGCGCTTCGGCTGCGTGCGGCGGCGGTGCGGGCGGTGGCGATGGCTTGCCGATCACGGAGGAGGGCAGTGGCGGCACCGGTTTGGGCGGCACGACGACAGGGCTCGTGCGCGTCTCTGGCGATGCGGTGTCGCTTGGCGCCGCCGCGGTCGTGTCTTCGGATTGGGGGGCGGTCAGCGGCGCCAATGCGACCTGCACGGCGTTGCTCGGCTCGGGAATGAGATATTGCGCGCTGGTCGCGCCCGCGACGATCGCCAGCAGCGCGCCTGCCGCCATGATCGCCCAGCGATGATAAGGCTTCGCCGCCGTGGGATAAGGATGCGGTGTTTCGTCGTCCGCGACCTCGTCTTCGTCATCGCCCAGGATCGCGGCCGGGAGCGGCTCGTCGAGCAGCACCGGCGCCTTCACCTCGTCCGAGGACGAGATCGCGACGAGCGCCGCCGGCGAGTCGTCGCCGGCCGGGGCCGCTACCGCCACTTGCTGGGCCGCGCTCGACGAGGCGCGCCGGATGGCGCGCTCGAGCCATTCGGTCAATGAGAGCCCGGCTTTCGCCGCCGCCTCTTCCGCCAGCGCGCAGATCGCAGGGTCGAGTTCGATCCGATCCCACGGATCCGTCCGGTCGCTCGCGCGCGCGTCAACCGCATTGATCATGGGACGCTCTCTCCGTCGGCGGCGATGCGCACGCGCGCCGATTGCGGGTTGAGATGCTCGCCTAGGATCGCCTCGGCCAAGGCCTGCGGATCGTTCGCGTCGAGCAGGAGGTCGGCATGCTCGGCCGAGAGCGCACCGGCACCGATGAGATCGCGCAGCTGCGTCGGCAGGCCGAGGAGCCGCACCGCGCGGATGATATGCGCGCGGTCGCGTCCGGTCGCCTGGCTGATCGTCGCGACGTCGGCGGTGCAGCGGGTGAGGAGACGCAGATAGGCGTGCGCCTCATCGATCGGGGAAAGATCGCCACAGCGCAGATTCTCGCCGAGCGAGGCGAGGATCGCGCGCATGTCGTCGAGCTTTTCGACGATCGCGGGAACCCGCGCGACGCCTGCGCGCCGGGCCGCGCGCCAGCGCCGATGGCCGCAGATGATATCATAGCGCTCGGGCGCGGCGGCGCGGCGGAGGAGCAGGGGTTGCCGCACGCCGCGGGTCGCGATGTCGTCGCAAAGCGCGTCGGGCGCATCCTCGCCGCCGCGCGTGCCGAGGCCCGCGGGCGCCATCGCCGCGACCGGGATCATCACGGCGCCCGGCGGCATGGCGGCGTCGTTGGACGCGAGGATGGGGGCGGGCTGGGGCTCGGCCGCGACATCGGGAACGCGCACCAGTATCGGCGGGGCCGCGCGCTCTTCCGCGTCGTTCGCCGACGCAACGCCTTCTTCGGCGCAGGTCTCCGCGATCAGCTGCGCGAGCCAAGCCGAGAGCGACAATCCGGCGCCAAGGGAGGCGATCTCCGCCGTCGCGCGCGCGCTGGCCGACAAGGTATCAAGTCGCCATTGGGCAACCGAGGAGGTCATCGCACCTTCACTTCTGACGCCGGCACCGTCGACGTTAACCTAACTGGCACATCTTCTTCAAATGATCGGTCGCGGTCCGCACCCCACTGCGGACATTCATCCCCGATTAACCATAGCCGGTAACACCCTAACGAAAGGTTACGCCGCTGGCAAAAAAGCGCTTCCGTTGACGTTGAGCCGATGGCGGGCATAAAGTCCGCTCTCGATCCTGGGGACGGCCCGAATGAACGAGTTGGAGCAGGCGACGCGGCGCCTGGAGCAGGCGGTGGCGAGGCTCGAGACGGCGTCGCGCCAGACCGTCGAGCGCAAGCCCGCGGTGAAATCCACCGGCGCCACCGCCGAGACCGCGGCCATGGTCGCGATCCGGCTCGACGAGGCGATCCTGCGGCTCGATCGGCTTTTGGAGAGCTGATGCCCCAAATTTCCGTCACCATCAACGGTCGTGCCTATCCGGTTGCCTGCGACGAGGGCCAAGAAGCGCGCATCCGCGAGCTGGCGCGTCTCATCGACGGCAAAGTCGCCGTGTTCGCACGCCAAGTCGGCCAGGCCGGCGAGGCGCGTCTCCTCGTTCTCGCCGCTCTCGTCTTGGCCGATGAATTGGCTGATGCCAAGGAGGCGCGGCGCGGCGCGGATGGCGACGGGGCGGCCAACGGTCATACGCTCGCGGGCAGCGTCGACCAGCTCGCCCAGCGCATCGAGGCCATTGCAGCACAACTCGAATCGTCCCACATTTGAGCCGAGAGGATGGGGCTGCGCGGTGCGTTAGGCCGCAATACCCCGGGGCCGATATGTACCTCTAGGGGACTGTCCCTGGCGAAGCCCTGGTTTCGTCATATGGTTCCCACCTGCGTAAGCGGGCCACGAGGGTACGGCAATGCCGACGGCCGATGCGGCTCCATCCTTCTCGCGATCTCTCTGGTGACGCCCTTGTTACAGTGGTGACGACGCATGCGACTGCTTTTCTTCGGTGACATCGTCGGCCGTCGCGCACGCGAAGCGCTGACCGCCGAGGTGCCGCGGCTGCGGCGCGATTTCGCCGTCGATTTCGTCGTCGCCAACGGTGAGAACGCCGCGCATGGCTTCGGCATCACCGACACGATCTGCGCCGAGCTCTATGCCGGCGGTATCGATGTCATCACCACCGGCAATCACATCTGGGACCGGCGCGAGATCATGGCCTATATCGCCGGCGATCCGTGCCTGCTGCGCCCGGTCAATTTTCCCCAGGGCACGCCCGGCAACGGCTTTGGCGTCTATGCCTTGCGCGACGGGCGCAGCGTTCTGGTGGTGAACGCGATGGCGCGTCTCTTCATGGACGCGCTCGATGATCCCTTCGCTTCGGTCGAGCGTGTGCTTGGCATGCATCCGCTCGGGCAAGTCAGCGCCATCCTCGTCGATTTCCATGGCGAGGCGAGCTCGGAAAAAACCTCGATGGGGCACTTTTGCGACGGCCGCGTCTCGGCCGTGCTCGGCACGCATTGCCATGTGCCGACCGCCGATCATCGCATCTTCGCGGGTGGCACTGCCTACATGACCGATGTCGGCATGTGCGGCGACTATGATTCGGTGATCGGCATGCAGAAGGTAGCCGCGGTCGCGCGCTTCGTGCGCAAGCTGCCGGGTGAGCGGCTCGAGGTCTCGCAAGGCGAGCCGACGATCTGCGGCGTCCTGGTCGAGACCGATGACGAGACCGGACTTGCTCGCGCGATCTGGCCGCTGCGCTTGGGCGGCAAGCTCGATCCTGCGCTGCCACAGGCCGCCTTGCCCAAGGTCGCCGCGCCGGCGAAGTGAGCGAAGCCTTATCGCTCGTCGCTTACGGCTTCGTGCTCGGCTGGTCGGTCGCTTGGCCACCCGGTCCGATCAACGCCGAAATGATCCGCCGCGGCCTGACGCGCGGCTTTCGCCCGGCCTTCGGCGTCGGGCTCGGTGCCTGCTCGGGTGACGCGCTGTGGGCGCTCGCCGTCATTCTCGGCGCGGGGCTCTTGGTGACCGCGTCGGCACGCGAGGCGCTTGCCTGGCTGAGCACGGCGCTGCTCTTCGCGCTCGCCGCACTCTTCCTCACCGGCGCTTGGCGCGAGGCGCGATCGCGAGTCCGTGACCCGACGATAGAGCCGGCGCGTGCCGCCGCCGGCATGCGCGGCGGCTACTTTTTGGGCCTCGGCATGGCGCTGACCAGCCCGTGGAACCTCGCTTTCTGGCTTGCGGTCGTCGGCAGCTCGGCGAGCCAGCGCCGCGGCATTACGGGCGCCTTCGTCATCGCCGCCTCGGTGGTCTTGGGTGCGGCGTCCTGGTGCCTCGTGCTGTGCATGGCGACGACGCGGCTGCGGCTGAGCTTTAGCAGCGCGGCTTGGCCGCTCATCGCCAAGAGTGCGACCGGGCTCGTCATGCTCGGCTTCGCGCTCCGCGGCCTCTGGCTCCTCATGCGGTAAGACGCCGCAAATCCGCCATATTGGGCCGCTATCAACCGCAGCACAGCAACAACGGGGGCAGGCTGGGGCCGGGTTTCGCGGATGGCGGGGCTTTCGCAAGATATGGTATGGTTCCCCAGCCAAGCTTCATTAGGTAGCGGTTGTCATGGCGGGTCACTCGCAATTCAAGAACATCATGTACCGCAAGGGCGCGCAGGACAAAAAGCGCGCCAAGGTCTTCACCAAGCTCATCCGCGAGCTCACCTCGGCGGCGCGCACCGGCTTGGCCGACCCGGGCGCCAATCCGCGGCTGCGCGCGGCGGTGCTGGCGGCGCGCGCGGCCAACATGCCGAAGGACACGGTCGAGCGCGCGATCAAGCGCGGCGCGGGCGGCGGCGACGGCGAGAGTTACGATGAGGTGCGTTATGAGGGCTATGGGCCGGGCGGCGTCGCGGTCATCGTCGAAGGGCTGACCGACAATCGCAACCGCACCGCGAGCGATGTGCGCGCCGCCTTCACCAAGTCCGGCGGCAACCTCGGCGAAACCAACAGCGTCAGCTTTCTCTTCGACCGCATCGGCCAAGTGAGCTATCCGGCGTCGATCGCCTCGGCCGATCAGATGTTCGAAGCCGCGGTCGAGGCCGGCGCCGAGGATGTCGAGAGCAATGACGAGGAGCATGTCGTGCTGTGCTCCGGCGACGCGCTCAACAGCGTGCGCGATGCGCTCGACAAGCGCTTCGGCGCCGCGCTTTCGGCCAAGGTCGTGTGGAAGCCGAAGACCCTCGTGCCGGTCGAGGGCGACAACGCGGAGGCGCTGTTCAAGCTGCTCGAAGCGCTCGAGGACAGCGACGACGTGCAGAACGTGTTCGCCAATTTCGACGTTTCCGACGACGTTCTGGCGCGATTGAGCGCCTGAGACCGCCGCCCCGCCTCAAGGACGAATGCATGCGCCTCATCGGTCTCGATCCAGGATTGCGCTTCACCGGCTGGGGCGTGATCGAGACGGCGGGCAGCCGCTTGCGCCATGTTGCCGATGGGCTGATCCGGACGCGCGACGGCGCGGATCTCGCCAAGCGCTTGAGCACGCTCTATCGCGAGCTCAGCGACGTGCTCGACCGCTTCACGCCCGAGGCGGCGGCGGTCGAGGAGACCTTCGTCAACAAGAATCCAGCCTCGACCCTGCGCCTTGGCATGGCGCGCGGTGTGGTGCTGCTGGCGCCGGCCGCGCGCGGGCTGCCGGTCTTCGAATACGCAACCAACCTGGTGAAGAAGTCGACCGTCGGCACCGGCCATGCCGAGAAAGCGCAGGTCCAGATGATGGTGCAGCGGCTCCTGCCCGGCGCCGGCAGCGAGGAGAACGCCTGCGACGCGCTTGCGGTCGCCATTTGCCACGCCCATCACGCCGCGACCGCGCGCGCGGTGGCGATGGCGGCGGGAGGCGGGCGTTGATCGCGATGCTCGCCGGCATCGTCGATCAGGCGACGGCCGACAGCATCGTCCTCGATGTCAATGGCGTCGGCTATCTCGTCTTCGCCTCGTCGCGCACGCTGGCGAAGGCGCCGCCGCGCGGCGAGCCGTTGCGGCTCCTGATCGAAACCCATGTCCGCGAGGATCACATCCATCTCTACGGCTTCGCCGAGGAGCAGGAGCGCGAATGGTTCCGGCTGCTGACGACGGTCCAAGGCGTCGGCGCCAAGATTGCGCTCGGCCTCTTGAGCGTCGCGCCGCCGGCGCAGCTTGCCGCCGCGATCGCGGCGCAGGACCGTGCGGTCCTGACCGAGGCCGAGGGCGTCGGCCCGAAGCTCGCGCAGCGCATCTTGAACGAGCTCAAGGATAAGATCGGCGCGATCGCGCCGGGTCCCACGAGCGCGCCGCCCAAGGG
>JBJKPV010000142.1:0-14431 GCA_046706015.1 Allostellaceae bacterium
GGCGAGGCTCGAACCCGGCGCGACGATCGGCCTGCGCGGACCCTTCGGCAACGGGTGGCCCGTCGCGGCGGCCGAGGGATCGGACATCGTGATCGTCGCGGGCGGTTTGGGGCTGGCACCCTTGCGGCCTGCGATCTACCACATACTGGCGAACCGTCAGGCTTACGGGCGCGTCGCGATCCTGTTCGGCAGCCGTCATCCCGACGAGATCCTCTATCGCGCCGAACTCGAAGCGTGGCGTCATCGCCTCGACGTCGAGATCGACGTGACCGTCGATCACGCCGACGCGCGATGGCGCGGCAATGTCGGCGTCGTACCGGCGGTCATTGCGCGTGCGGCCTTCGATCCAGAAGAGACGGTCGCGCTGGTATGCGGGCCCGAGGTGATGATGCGATTCGCCGTGAATGTGCTGAGAGACGCGGGTGTCGGCCCGGAGGCGATCTATCTCTCGATGGAGCGCAATATGAAATGCGCCATTGGCCTCTGCGGCCATTGTCAGTTCGGCCCGAGCTTCGTCTGCAAGGACGGGCCGGTCATGCGCTATGACCGGATCGCCGATATCTTCCCGGTGCGGGAGGTCTAGATGGTTGACCCGAAGCGAAAGCGCCTCGCCGTATGGAAATTTGCTTCCTGCGACGGCTGCCAGCTTTCGCTACTCGATTGCGAAGACGAGCTTTTGGCGCTGGCCGATGCGATCGAGATCGCACATTTTCCCGAAGCCTCGAGCGCGTCCGCTGCAGGGCCTTACGATCTCTCCCTGGTCGAGGGCTCGATCACAACGGCGCACGACGCCGAGCGCATCCGCGAAATAAGGCGACAATCGCATCGTCTCGTGACGATCGGCGCCTGCGCAACGGCCGGCGGCATCCAGGCGTTGCGCAACTTCGCCGACGTGAACGATTTCGTGGCCGCGGTTTACGCGTCGCCGCAATACATCAGCACGCTCGCGACCTCGACGCCGATTTCGGCGCATGTCGCGGTTGATTTCGAACTCCGCGGCTGTCCCATCAACAAGGCGCAGTTGATCGAGGTTCTCTCGGCCTTTCTCGCCGGCCGCAAGCCCGCCGTCGCTTCCCACAGCGTCTGTGTCGAATGCAAGCTCCGGGGAACGGCCTGCATCATGGTCCAGGGAACACCCTGCCTCGGCCCGGTCACTCACGCCGGTTGCGGCGCGATCTGTCCCGCCTATCGGCGCGGCTGCTACGGGTGCTACGGTCCGATGGAGACGCCCAACACGGCGGCGCTCGCGCGGGAATGGCGCGCGCTCGGCGCTTCGTCGCGGGACATCATGCGTGCGTTTCGAACCTTCAACGCGGCCGCGGAGCCGTTCCTGAAGGAGAGCAAGGCGCATGGCGACTAGGACGATCCGCGTCGACTACCTCGCGCGCGTCGAAGGCGAAGGCGCGCTCGACCTTCATATCGTCGATGGGCACGTCGCCGCCGCGCGGCTCAACATCTTCGAGCCGCCCCGTTTCTTCGAGGCGTTCCTGAGAGGCCGCGGTTTCGCCGAGACCCCCGACATCGTCTCGCGCATCTGCGGGATCTGCCCGATCGCCTACCAGATGAGCGCCGTTCATGCGATCGAGAACGCGTTTGGTGTCGCGGTCGAAGGGCAATTGCGGGCGCTACGGCGGCTGATCTATTGCGGGGAGTGGATCGAGAGCCACGCGCTTCACGTCGTCATGTTGCACGCGCCCGATTTTCTCGGCTTTCCCGACGCGGTGGCGATGGCCCGCGTTCATGGCGACGCCGTGCGACGCGGTCTCGCGCTGAAGAAGGCGGGGAACGAGCTGATGAGAATCCTCGGCGGGCGCGAGATCCATCCCGTCAACGTGAAGGTCGGTGGATTCTTTCGGGTTCCGTCGTGCGCCGAATTGGCGCCGGTTGCCGAGAACCTCGCCCGCGCGCGCGATCTTGCGATCGAGCTGGTTCGCTGGGTCGCGACCTTCCCCTTTCCGGATTTCGAGCGCGACTACGAGTTCGTCGCGCTCCGACACAGCGACGAGTATCCCTTCAACGAGGGTCGGCTGGTCTCGAACCGGGGCATCGATATCGAGCTCTCCCAATACGAAGAGCATTTCGAAGAACGACACGTCGCCCAATCGACGGCGCTTCATTCGGTGGTGAAAAGCCGTGGCGCCTATCTCGTCGGCCCGCTCGCGCGCTACGCGCTCAATTTCGACCGCCTGCCGCCGCCGGTTCAGGCGCTCGCGCGCGAGGTCGGGCTCGGTCCGGTTTGCCGCAATCCTTTCCGCAGCATCGTCGTGCGCGCGGTCGAGATCGTCTATGCCTGCGAAGAGACGCTCCGGATCATTGCTGGCTATGAGCCGCCCGATTGCGCCGCCGTTTCGGCGCCGCCCCGGGCCGGCATCGGCTTCGGCTGCACCGAGGCGCCGCGCGGCATTTGCTGGCATCGTTACGAACTGGACACCGAGGGAACGATCCGCGCGGCGCGCATCGTGCCGCCGACCGCGCAGAACCAGCCCAGCATCGAGGCCGATCTCGCTTCGGTCGCGGCGCCGATGCTGGACCAAGCCGACGACGCGATTCGCGATCGCTGCGAACAAACGATTCGAAACTACGATCCCTGCATTTCGTGCTCGGCTCATTTCCTGACGCTCAGGATGCATCGCGCATGAGCGGGAATGACCATCGCGGCGCGCGGCCCAGGATCATGGTAGTCGGCGTGGGCAATCCCGATCGCGGCGATGACGGCATCGGTCCGCTGGTCGCCAGGCGCTTGGCGCCGCGCTTGCCCGCCGATGTCGCCCTGCGCGTGTGCAGAGGCGATGTGCTGGCGCTGATCGACGGATGGGCGGGCTACGACGCGCTGGTTTGCATCGATGCGGCCGCTTCGATGGGCATACCCGGACGGATTCACCGCATCGACCTCGGCGTTGCGCCGCTCCCGCGCGATCTGGCGCCGATCTCGAGTCACGCCTGCGGCATCGCGGAGGCGGTCGCGCTGGCGCGCGCGCTCGACTGTGCGCCCTCGCGGATCGTCGTTTATGCGATCGAAGGTTCCTGCTTCGAAGCCGGCGCCGGCCTCAGCCGGGAAGCGGTTCAGGCGGCGCATGACGTCGCGATTCGTATCGTTGATGAGGTGGCGGCGTTGCGACAAGCGCCGCTGGAGTGTCGCGGCGATGCATGAGAGCGCCGTCATACGCGACCTCGTGCGGCGGGTGGAGGCCGGCGCGCGCGAAGCGGGGGCGAGCCGCGTCAGCGCGGTTGCGGTCTGGATCGGCGCCTTGAGCCAGTTTTCGCCGGAGCACCTGCAGGAGCATTTTCTCGAAGAGTCGCGCGGCACCTTGGCCGAGGGTGCCATCCTGCGGATCGAGGCTTCCGCGGATGTCTCGGACCCCGCCGCGCAGCAGGTGATCATGCGCAGCATCGAGCTCGAGATTCCCGACGAGGGTCCCTGACATGGGGTAGCGGGCGATGGGATAATCCTGGCCGAGCCGCGCGAGCGCCTTGCCGTCGAGGTGAGTGGCGCCGTTCAGGGCGTCGGCTTCCGGCCCTTCGTCTACCGGCTCGCGATGGCCGAGGCCTTGAGCGGCTTCGTCCGCAACTCGGCCGGCGGCGCCGAGATCGAGGTCGAAGGTCCCGCCGCGGCGCTGGCTCGGTTTCTGCACCGTATTCATGCGGAGATTGCGCCGCCCGGCGTGATCCACCGTCAGCGCGTCAGCCGGCTTGCGATCCGGGGCGACGACCGCTTCACGATCGCGCCGAGCGGTGAGACCGGTGCACGGTCGACGATCGTGTTGCCGGATATCGCGCCCTGCAAGGATTGCCGCGAGGACATCTTCGATCCCGCCAATCGCCGCTATCTCTACCCCTTCACCACCTGCGCTCGATGCGGTCCGCGTTACAGTATCATCGCGGCGCTGCCCTATGATCGCGCACGCACCAGCATGGCGCGCTTCGTCACGTGCGCGGCCTGCCGCGCCGAGTACGAAGATCCGGCCTCGCGGCGGTTTCACGCCGAGACGATCGCCTGTCCGGAATGCGGCCCGCAATTGCGTCTGTGCGATCGGACCGGAACGACGCGCGCGCGAGGCAACCCGGCGCTGCTCGAGGCCGCCGCTTCTCTGCGCCAAGGTAGCATCGTGGCGGTGAAGGGCATCGGCGGCTTTCAGCTCCTCGTCGACGCGAGGAACGAGGCAGCGGTACGGACGTTGCGCGCACGCAAGCGGCGCCCCGCCAAACCCTTCGCCCTGATGGTGGCGAGCCTCGACGCGGCGCGCTCGCTCGCTTCGGTCGCGCCGGAAGAGGCAGAACTTCTGGCCTCGGCGGCCGCACCGATCACGCTGTTGCGTGCGCGGCCGGGCTCGGTCGCGCCGAGCGTCGCACCGGCGAATCCACTGCTCGGCATAATGCTGCCGTCAACGCCGCTCCATCACTTGCTTTTGGCGGAGCTCGGCTTTCCGGTGGTGGCAACGAGCGGCAATCATCGCGACGAGCCGATCGTGATCGATGAGGCCGAGGCTATGACGGCGCTCGGTGACGTCGCCGATCTGTTTCTCGTTCATGACCGGCCGATCCTCCATCGCGTCGACGATTCGGTCATCCGCGTGATCGCCGGACAGGAAACGCTGCTTCGTCGCGCGCGCGGTTACGCGCCGCTCTCACTGCGCCGTCCCATGGCGGCGACTCCTTCCATCGCGCTCGGCGCACATCAGAAAAACGCCATCGCCCTGGCTTTCGGCGATCAGATCGTGCTCGGCCCTCATATCGGCGATCTGGAGACGGCCGAGACGCGCGACATTTTCGCCCGCAGCGTCGCCGCGATGACGACACTGTATGATGTACGGCCCGCGACGGCTGCCTGCGACTTGCACCCGGCCTATCACACCACGCGTCACGCCCAGGGGCTTGGGCTTCCCCTTCATCGCGTCCCGCACCACGTCGCCCATGTGCTTGCGGGCGTGGCCGATCATGAGATCGAGGGTCCGGTGCTCGGCGTTGCCTGGGATGGAACCGGCTATGGCAGCGACGGCACGATCTGGGGCGGCGAATTCCTTGCGCTGGACCCGACGCGCTTTCGCCGCGTCGCTCACCTTCTCCCTTTCCGCCTTCCCGGCGGCGACAAGGCGATGCGCGAACCCAGCCGCGCGGCATTGGGTGTGCTGCAGGCCAGCTTGGGAAACGCGGCGCTGAGTATCGAAGACCTGGCGCCGGTTGCGCGGTTTTCGCCGGCCGAGCGTCGCGTGCTTGGCGTGATGCTGGAACGAGGCGTCCGCTCGCCCCTCACCTCGAGCGTCGGTCGCCTCTTCGACGCCGTGGCCGCCATTCTGGGCTTGTGCCAGACGGCCAGCTTTGAAGGCGAAGCCGCGATGGCGCTCGAGTTCGCCGCCGAGAAGGCCACACGCGTTGCGCCATTGCCGCCTCTTAGCGTCATCGATCAGGATGGCGTCCTTGTGCTGGATTGGCGCGCGCTCATCGCGGTGCTGACGGACGCATGCCTCTCCGGTTCGCCGGCGCCCCCACTCGCGGCCGGGTTCCACAGGGCTCTGGTCGAGGCGATCGTGACGGTCGCGCTGCGCCTCGGCCAAGAGCACGTGGTATTGACCGGGGGCTGCTTTCAAAATGCCCTGCTCACGGCGCAAGCCACGGCGCGGCTGCGGGAAGCCGGCTTCCAGCCCTATCATCACCGGCGGATCCCGCCCAATGATGGCGGCTTGGCGGTCGGGCAAGCGGTTTTCGCCGCTCGGCCCTTGATCGAGGAGAAGATGTGATGTGTCTCGCGGTTCCGGGAAAGGTCATGGCGATTTCCGGCGAAGACCCGCTGACGCGCCAAGGACGCGTGGCGTTCGCCGGCATCGTGAAGGAGGTGAACCTCGCCTACGTTCCCGACGCGCGGGAGGGCCAGTATGTCCTGGTCCATGCGGGGTTCGCGATCGCCGTCATCGACGAGGCCGAGGCACTGAAGACCCTCGCTTACTTTGCCGAAATCGGTACGGAGGCATTCACGTGAAATACGTCGATGAGTTCCGCGATCCGGCGGCGGCGCGACGCTGGGCCGACGCGATCGCCCGCTTGGTGACCCGATCCTGGACCATCATGGAGATTTGCGGCGGCCAGACCCATTCGATCGTGCGGCACGGCATCGACCAAATGCTGCCCGCCGGCGTGACGCTGTTGCACGGCCCTGGCTGTCCCGTCTGTGTAACATCGGCCGGAATCATCGATGCGACGATTGCGATTGCCGAGCGGCCCGGCGTGATCTTCTGCTCCTTCGGCGACATGTTGCGCGTCCCGGGCCAAACCGGGAGCCTGCTTTCCGCCAAATCGCGCGGCGCCGATATCCGCATGGTTTATTCGCCGCTTGATGCTCTCGCGATCGCGCGCGCGGAAGCGAAGCGTGAGGTCGTTTTTTTCGCTATCGGCTTCGAAACCACCGCGCCGGCGACCGCCATGGCCGTGCTCCAAGCCGCGCGCGATGGGCTCACCAATTTTTCGCTTCTCGTCTCGCATGTGCTGGTGCCGCCCGCAATCAGAGCCTTGCTCGCCGATCCTGAGAACAGCGTCCAGGGCTTTCTTGCCGCCGGTCACGTCTGCACGGTGATGGGCTATCATGAGTATGAATCGATTGCGCGGGATTATCGAATTCCGATCGTCGTGACCGGATTCGAGCCGATCGATCTCTTGCAAGGTCTTTATCTCTGTCTCCGCCAGCTGGAAGAGGGCCGCGCCGAAGTCGAGAATCAATACGCCCGCGTCGTCCACCGCGACGGCAATCGCACCGCGCAAGAGGCCATTGCCCAGGTCTTCGCCGTCAAGCCGCAGCAGTGGCGCGGCATCGGCGAGATCCCTGCGAGCGGCCTTGGCCTCGCCCCAGCTTACGCGCGCTTCGACGCGCTGCGGCGCTTCGAGGGCATTGCGGTTCCCGCCGAGCGCGATGGCGTTTGCATAAGCGGGGAAATTCTCCGCGGCGTGAAGAAGCCCGAGCACTGTCCGGCTTTCGCCACAAGCTGCACGCCGGAGCATCCGTTGGGCGCGACCATGGTGTCATCCGAAGGTGCCTGCAGCGCCTATTATCGCTATCGCCGGCCGCGTGGGCGTCCCGCGATCGCCACGCCGCTCGACGAGAGGCTGGCATGACGGGTTCCCCCTTCGTGCTGAGCTGTCCTGCGCCGGAAATGTCTTCCGACCGGATCGAGCTCGCCCATGGCAGCGGCGGCGCCATGACGCATCGCCTAATCGAGGAAGTGTTTCGCCCGGCCTTCGCCCACGGGCCCGACGACTTCATCCATGACGGCGCCGTCCTCGATCTCGGCGGCCGATCGCTTGCCTTCAGCACCGATACCTATGTCGTGAAGCCGCTTTTCTTCCCCGGCGGCGATATCGGTTCGCTCGCCGTCAACGGAACGGTCAACGACCTCGCCATGTGCGGCGCTCAACCGCTCTATCTGAGCGTCGGCCTCGTGCTCGAGGAAGGCTTTGCCATCGCCGATCTGCGCCGCGTCGTCGCGTCAATGCGGATCGCGGCTCAATCGGCCGGCGTGCGGCTGGTGACCGGCGACACGAAGGTTGTCGAGCGCGGCAAGGGCGACGGGCTTTATATCAACACGTCGGGGATCGGCATCTGTTTGTCGCCTCAGCCGATAACGCCGAGCCGAATTCGACCGGGCGACGCGATCATCGTCAGCGGCGATATCGGCCGGCACGGGATCGCCGTCATGACGGCGCGCGAGGATCTCGGCTTCGACACAATCGTGCCAAGCGATTGCGCCCCGCTCGCCGCACCCGTGCGGGCGCTCATCACCGCGGGGCTTGAGCTTCATTGCCTGCGTGATCTGACGCGCGGCGGGCTCGCCACCGCGCTGATCGAGATCGCCGAGGCCGGCAACGCGACCATCGCGCTGGAGGAGGCCGCGATCCCGGTTTGCGATCCGGTGCGGGGAGCCTGCGAGATCCTCGGGCTTGATCCGCTTTACGTCGCCAATGAGGGACGGTTTGCGGCGATCTTGCCTCGGAACTGCGCCGACCGGGCCCTCGCCGTCTTGCGGCGCTTCGATGCGGCGGCAACCGTGATTGGCGCGGTTGAGGCGATCACCACGCCCGGCGCCGTTATGGTGAAGGCGATTGGCGGCGCGAGACCGCTCGACCGGTTGGTCGGCGACCAGCTGCCACGCATTTGTTGAGAAGGTCGAGAGCGCCTACAGCTGGTCCGGCCCGCGGACCAACGTCGAACCCGGAGAGCATCGCGCTAGGCGCGGATCTCGACCGGCGTGCCGATAGCGACACGCGCGCAGATCCGGTCGATCGCGCGGTTGCCGACGGCGATGCAGCCATCGGTCCAGTCGCGGTAAAAGGCGATCGGATCGAAGTGGCCATAGCTGTCGGGCATGCCGTGAATCTCGATATTGCCGCCGGGCGAAACGCCCGCTTCACGTGCCCGCTGCATGTCCTCGGGATTGGGATAGGAAAGACGAAGCGCGCGATAATAGCGGCTGTGCGGATTGATCCCGTCCACCCGATAGAGGCCTTCCGGCGTGCGACCGTCGCCCGCGCGGTATTTGGGCCCGATCGGGTGCGGACCGAGGGCGATGGGAAAGATCGCGAGCGGCTCCCCGCCGCGTAGGAGGATCAGCCGGCGCCTGGCCTTCAGAACCAGGATACGATCGCCTGTTTCGCCGCTGCCGCCGGTCCCGGCCTCGGCCCGGAGCGGGCCCAGGGCGAGTGCCCCCACCCCGAGCAACAGCGCTCGCGCGAGGCGGCGGCGGGTCAGCGCGCGTGACTGCAACATTTCCCCCTCGCGTAACCCGCTGCGAAAAAAGAAATTATCTTCGTTCCGCGCCGGAGCGGCAAGCCATAAGCCGCCGACGGGTCCGGGCCTCGGGCTTCCCTTCCGCCCAGGCACGGAAACAACCATGGCAGGTGATGCTTGCTGAGGTCTGAACACCGCCGAATCACGTCGGTCCGCGAGGAACCTTTTGCCCGCGGCGGCGTTCGGGCTTGAGGTGGGTCAATGTGAGGCGCAGCGGGGCGGCTCAGTGTCGGGGCCTCCGGCCGAGGGACCGGGCGTTCTACATCGACCGTCGTTCTCGAACAGCGCCGGCATCAGAGGGAGATGAGACCATGCGAATGTTGATGAAGGTGCTTACGTTGACCGTGCCGCTCGCCCTCTTGGGCGCCTGCTCGACCTTGAGCGATCAAGACCGGGCTCTCCTCCAGAGTGCGAGCCAGAACGCCGCCGACGCCAAGGCCATGTCGCAACAAGCGCTCGATGCCGCCAAGGCGGCGCAGCAATCGGCGGCAGAGGCCAACGCGAAAGCCGATCGCACTTTCCAGAGAAATCTGCGCAAATAGCGGTTGGGCGATCACGGCACGCGGGCGGGAGGTATAGGCAGCCCCTCCGCTCGCAGCGCCGGTCTGGCCGCTCTATGCTCGGCCTTTATCGTGCTCCCGTGGCGTAAGGCCGAGATGTGGCAAGAGGCTCGCATGGGCCGGCGGCAATCAAAGCGCTGGGCGATCGCAGCGCTGCTCATGGCGGCGGCGATCATGCCGGCTGCGGCGAGCGACTATTCTTTGGCGCCGGGCCAAGCCGCCGTCGGCGTCGTCGGGACCTATGTTGCCCGCGCCAACGACATCCTGCTCGACACCGCGCGCGACCATGATCTCGGCTTCACCCAGCTGATGGCCGCCAACCCGGGCGTCAATCCCTGGCTGCCGGGCGCGGGAAAGCGGATCGTCCTGCCGAGCCGCTACATTCTTCCCGACGCGCCCCATCAAGGCATCGTGATCAATCTCGCCGAGCAGCGCCTTTTCTACTTTCCGCCGGGCGGCGATCGGGTCGAGACCTTCCCGATCGGCATCGGGGTGATCGATGCGACGACGCCGCTTGGCGCGACCAGAGTCACCGACAAAACGCCCAATCCAACCTGGCATCCGCCGCCATCGATCCGTGCCGAGGAGCCCGACCTCCCGGCGGCCATTCCGCCTGGTCCCGACAACCCGCTCGGCGCCTTCGCCTTGCGCCTGGGCTGGCCGAATTATTTGATCCATGGCACCAACAAGCCCGACGGCGTCGGCCGCAATGTCAGCCATGGCTGCATTCGGCTCTATCCCGAGGACATCGCGCGTCTCTTTCGCGAAGTCAGCATCGGTACGCCGGTGCGGGTCGTCGACCAAGAGGTGAAGACGGCCTGGATCGGCAACACGCTCTATGTCGAAGTCCACACCAGCAAAGCCCAAGCCGAGGAAATCGCCACGAAGGGCTCGTTCAAGGCCTCCGACCCGCCCGATCTCGTCGCGCGCGTCACGGCCGCCGCTCAAACGCGCGGGGCACGGATCGCTTGGTACGCGCTGCGCCGCGCCGGGCTCGAACGCACCGGGCTGCTCGTAGCGGTGGCGAAAGCGCCGTCGGAGGCCATGGGCAATAAGAGCGAAAACGCCGCGAGAGCTGAGCGATAACGCGGCTACCCCTTGCGCGATACCGCAAGCAGATGCGACGCGCGTTCAGAAGGCGATCTCTTCGTGGAGACGCGGCATTAGAGCCTGCGCATCGCCGAGGCGCTGCGCGACCGCGCGCATGGAAGCTTCCTCGCCATGGACGAGGATCGTCGCCTTGACGTCGGCGATGCGCCCGCGCCATTCGAGAAGCTCGCGCTGATCGGCATGGGCCGAGAAGCCGTTGATCGTGTGAATCCGCGCCCTGACCGCCACCTCCTCGTCGAAGATGCGGACGCGCTTCGCGCCGTCGATGATCTGCCGCGCGAGCGTGCCTTCCGCCGCGAAGCCGACGAAGACGACGCTCGATCCCTCGAAGGGGAGATTGTGGCGCAGATGATGCCGCACCCGCCCGCCGGTGCACATGCCGGAACCGGCCATGATCACCGCGCCGCCGCGGACCTTGTTGATCGCGATCGAATCGGCACTTTCGCGCGTGAGATGGAGCCCCGGCAGCGCGAAGGGATCGCGCCCCTCCTTGAACAGCGCCGCAACCTCGGGCTCGTAGCATTCCGGGTGGCGCTCGAAGATCTCGGTCGCGGCGATCGCCATCGGCGAATCGAGAAACACCTGCATCGACGGGTTGAGACGATTGCGCTCGATCCCGTCGCGCAGGAAAAACAGGATTTCCTGGGCGCGTTCGAGCGCGAAGGTCGGGATGATGACGTTGCCGCCGCGCGCAAACGTATCGCCGATCGCCTGATAGAGTTCTTCGACCGATGCCGCGAGCGAGCGATGCAAGCGATCGCCATAGGTCGTCTCCATGACGACGATGTCGGCGCTTGGCGGGGTTTGTGGCCGGCGCAGCAGCGGCCGTCCCGCATTCCCCAAATCGCCCGAATAGAGGACACGCCACGGCCGTCCCCCCTCCTCCGCGTCGATGACGATCGAGGCCGAGCCCAGGACATGGCCCGCATCGAGGAAGGTGGCGCGAATGCCGGATTTCAGCGCGAGAGGCTGCCCATAGACGGCCTTGCGGCCGAAGCGCTCGAAGCCGTTGAGGACGTCGAGCTCCGAATAAAGCGGCGCGTGACGCGGTGACGCCTCGCCGTGGCGCATCGCGGCGCGCATGCGCCGGGCCGCCTCCTCTTCCTGGAGATGAGCGGAATCGAGCAGCACGATCCGGCTCAGCTCGCGTGAGGCGGCGGTGGTGATGATCTCGCCTTTGAAGCCGCGTTTCACCAGCAGCGGAATGCGGCCGCAATGATCGAGATGCGCGTGAGTCAGAAGAAGGAAGTCGACGCTGGCCGGATCGAAGCCGAAGGCGTCGGCATTCTCCTCGTGAAGCTCGCGGCTGCCCTGGAACATCCCGCAATCGACCATGATGCGGCAGCCCGCGACATCGATCAGGTGACAGGAGCCGGTGACGCCGCGATCGGCGCCGTGAAAGGAAAGTTTCATGTCGGTTAGGACTTTGTCTTCGCGGCGAGCGGGCCGGCGGTCAGGTCATGCCAATGCAAAATATCGTTCCAGATGTCTTCGGCGGTCTCGGCGAACCAGAAGAGCTCGCGATCCTCGGGATCGATGACGCCCTCATCGACGAGGAAATCGGGATTGAAGACGCCGCGCCAATAAGCCTCGCCGACCAGGACGATCGGCAGCGGCGCGATCGTTCTTGTCTGCACCAGGGTCAGGACCTCGAAAAGCTCGTCCAGCGTTCCGTATCCGCCCGGAAACGCCACCAGCGCGCGCGCCCGCATGAGGAAATGGAGCTTGCGGACCGCGAAATAGTGAAAGCGAAAGCAGAGGTCGGGCGTCACGTAAGGGTTGGGGTATTGCTCATGCGGCAGGGTGATGTTGAGGCCGATCGAGGCGGCGCCCGAATCATAAGCACCGCGATTGGCGGCTTCCATGATGCCGGGCCCGCCGCCTGTCATGACCAGAACACGCTCACGGCCCTCGCCCGGCTGCGCGCAACTTGCCATCCGGCAGAAGTCGCGCGCGACATCATAATAGAGGCTCTTCGCTTCGATCCGCTGCGCAATCGCCAGACGTCGTTGCAACGCTTCGTCTTGGGGCTGTGCCTCCAACGCCGCGCGCAGCCTGGCCACCTCGCGCCGCGCCGCCGCCGGCTCGCGGATGCGCGTGCTGCCGAAGACGACGATGGTATGGGCGATGCCTTCCTGCTCCAAGAGATGCTCGGCTTTGCGGTAATCGAGCTGGAGCCGCAAGCCGCGCGCATCATCCGAGCCGAGGAAATCGACGTCGTGATCGGCCTGGCGATAGCTCGGGCTCGCGAGGATCGCACGCAGCCTTGCCGGCGCGTCGGGATCGTCGGCGCTCGGTTTCGGCAGATACCAGGGCAGCGGCTCGCGCCGCTCATGCGGATGAGCCGGCGGCGGGACGCGCGCCTTGTCTGCGCTCATGGGCATGGTCTGCTCCTGGCGGTCTACCATTTGCAGACAAGATCCGCGGCGAACGCCTCGCGCCAATTGCCGCCCGGCGGCACGACACCGTCATAGGCGCGGATGCTGCGATGGGTCTCGGGATCGGCGCCGGGCGGCGTCTCGCCGCGCTCGACAGCGGCGGTCGCCTCGAGCAGCATGCGCCGCAAGGTGACGATCGCGCGATCGGTCGTGCCGAGATATTCATGCGAGCGGTCGGCGATCGGTCCCATGCCCTGCTGGATCGCGAAATCCTGGGTGTTGACGCCGTCGATGCCGGTATAGGTCTGCGTGCGCTGGACGGCGCGGTCGATCAGGTAGTCGTTCGAAGGATTGCGCTTCAGCACGAAGGTCCCGGGAATGAGATCGTCCTTGCCGCGGCCGGAATGATGCTCATGCGCGTCGGCCTCCTCTTCCGAGATCGAGATCGCCGGATCGGCGCTGTAGAACCAATTATAGACGTTGGTCTGCTCGTCATCGATCGGGACCCAGATATGTCCGTCGAGCAGCGGGATCTCGTTGCGGCCGAGCACGCCGTTGACGCCGCCGCGCATCTGCTGGAACGGCATGACATAATGATAGAGCCGGACATAGGCGCCGTCTGCGCCGAGCTGACGCGTCGAGACATAGTAATAGCCGTAATCCGTGCGCTCGACATCGAGCCGCGGCGCGCGGTCGCGCAAGCGAAAGAGCGAGGTATCGCCGAGCCGCAGGTTGTGCAGAAATGAGGAATGTGCGGTATCGAGGCCGCCTTCGACCGCCTGGAGATAGTTGCAGGCCTCATAGGTCTTCGAGACATAGCGATGCGTCGCCGGCGCCCGCGTCCACTCGTAATCGGGCGGCGCGGGCATCGTCGCCGCGGGTCCGAGATACGCCCAAACGATCCCCGCCTTTTCATGCGTCGGATAGGCGATGAGCTTGATCCCCGCCTTCATCGGGCTCCCGTCCGGCTCGGACGGCAGATCGACGCAATTCCCGGCGACATCGAACTTCCAGCCATGATAGACGCAGCGCAGCCCGCATTCCTCGTTGCGGCCGAAGAAGAGCGGCGCGCGGCGGTGCGGGCAGAACGCATCGACGAGCCCCACCGCGCCCGTCGTGTCGCGAAACGCGATCAGGTCCTCGCCCAAGAGCCGCACCCGCACCGGCGCGCCATCGGGCTCGGGCAACTCGCTCGACAAGCAGGCCGGCTGCCAATAGCGGCGGAAGAGCGTGCCGGCCGGCGTGCCGGGCCCAACCCGCACCAGGCGTTCATTATCGGCGTGGGACAGCATCGCGGTTCCTCCCTCAAGCAACGATCAGCGAGCTCACTTTAGCTCATTCCCGGCCCGAACCGTAGCCGGTGCCAGTGGCGCTCACCTTGGCATTGCGGTGGTCAAGTCGCCATTGACGCAGATCAAGGATCGGGGCGCCGGGTTGCGCCTCAATAATCATTCATTCGTCGAGGAGAGCGGCCACATGAGCTGGAAGGATCTCATCGTCCATGTCGACCCGACACAAGCCGGGCTGGCGCGCATGCGGGCCGCCGTGAGGCTGGCGGAGCGCTACCAGGCGCATTTGACCGGGCTTTTCATTCGCATGCCGCTGCTCCAGGC
>JBJKPV010000143.1:0-4446 GCA_046706015.1 Allostellaceae bacterium
TCCTCGCGCCTCGCCCTGGTCTATGATCCGCGCCCATGCCGCCGAAACGAAATCCGCTCAACCTCAATCCACTTCAGCTAAAGACCCTGACCTTGCTCCAGGCGCTGGCGCGTCTGCCGGATCACGCGCAGCCGCAAGGCGAGGATGTGCGGATCGACAATCTGCCGCGCCCGCATGGCGATCACTTTCATCTCGGCGATGCGGTGGTGCTGACGCGCGACGCCTCCGGCCTCTTCAACGCGGCGGCCTGGGTCGCGCTCGAGCGCAAGGGATTGATCAGATCGATGTTCCCGGATGCGGCGCTGCTGACGCCGGCCGGGTTGGGCTACGACACCGGCCTCGGCGAGGCGATCCTCCACCGCGCCGATCACGACGGGCACTGAGCGAGGCTACCAGCGCAGCTGCGCCATCGCCGCCTTGGGCGCGATGCCCGCGGCCGCGATCACCCGCTCGAGCTCGGCGCGATCGATCTCCGGCCCTTGCGGCGCGCCCAGCTCGCCGTGATGAATCCCGGCCGCGACCAGGACGCTGTCGATCCCGGCGCCGTTCGCGCCCGCGATGTCGGTGCGCAAACTGTCGCCGATCGCGAGGATGCGGCGCCGGTCGCCGATATCGAGTAGCGCCAGCGTCGTCTCGTAGATCGAGGCATAGGGCTTGCCGTGCCAGCGCACGGTCCCGCCCAGATGCTCGTAGCGCTGCGCGATTGCGCCGGCGCAGATCGCGCGCCGTCCCTGATGATGCACGACCAGATCGGGATTGGCGCAGACCATCGGCAGGTCGCGCGCGCGCGCGGCCTGCAGCATGGTCTCATAGCGCGCGACATCTTCATCCCACCCCCAAGGCCCGGTGTTGAAGACGAATTCCGCGTCCTTGACATCCTCGACGCGATCGAAGTCGAGCCCCTCCATCACGCCATTGTCGCGCGGCGGCGCGATCAGATAGCAGGCGCGCCCCAGCGCGGCATAGAACGGATCGTCGCGGCGGCTCAGATGCTGCCACGTCTCCTCGCCCGAGGTGTGGATGTGATCATAGAGCGTCGCCGGAATGCCGATCTCGGCGAGTCGCGCGGCAACGGGCGCGGCGCGGCGCGGCGCGTTGGACAGCACCACCGTGCGCTTGCCCAGCTCTTTCAGCCGCGTCAGCGCTTCGAGCACGCCCGGAAACGGCTTCAAGCCGTCATGGAGCACGCCCCAGACATCGAGAATGAATCCGTCATAGGATTGGGCGACCTCGCCGATGCCGGCGAGCAAACGCAACTCAGAGGCCATGCGGCGTGGTCGAGGGCAAATGCGCGTCCGCGCCGATCGCCGCGGCGACCGAGGTGAAGCCGTCGCGCGCCAACAGCGCGACGAGATCCTGCTAGATCCGCTCGACCAGCGCGGGCCCGTGATAGACGAGCGCGCTGTAGAGCTGCACGAGGCTCGCGCCGGCGCGGATCTTGGCATAGGCATCGGCGCCCGAGGCGATGCCGCCGACGCCGATCAAGGGCAGCTTGGCGCTGGTCAGCCGATACATCTCGGCCAAGAGCGCGGTCGAGGGCGCGAAGAGCGGACGGCCGCTCAAGCCCCCCGGCTCATGCGCGGCGCGGCTCAGGAGGTCCGCCGGCCGCGCCACCGTCGTGTTGGAAATGACGAGCCCGTCGACGCCGGAGCCGAGCGCGGCCTCGGCGAGATCGACGCGCTCCTCGGGCGAAAGATCGGGCGCGATCTTCAAGAGCAGCGGCGGCGGATTGCGCGGCGCTACGCGCTGACGCGCCTCGAGCAGGCGCCCGATCAGGTTGATGACCGTGCTCTTGCGTTGCAAATCGCGCAAGCCCGGCGTATTCGGCGATGACACATTGACCGTCAAATAGTCGACCAGCGGCGTTAGGACGCGCACGCCCTCGACGTAATCGCCGACATCGTCGCGCGTGTCGCGGTTCTTGCCGATATTGGCGCCGACGATGCCGCCGCGATCGCGCCTGAGCGCCAGCCGGCGTGCGGCGCTTTCGAGCCCGCCGCTGTTGAAGCCGAGGCGGTTGATGACGGCGCCGTCCTCGGTGAGGCGGAAGAGCCGCGGCTTCGGATTACCCGGCTGGGGTTTCGGCGTGATCGTGCCGACCTCGACGAAGCCGAAGCCGAAGGCGAGCATCGCGTCGGGCACCTCGGCGTCCTTGTCGAAGCCGGCGGCGAGCCCGATCGGATTGGGAAAACCGCGCCGCCATAGGCTGAGATTGAGGCAGGGCGGATCGGCCGGCCGCGCCTTGGGCGTGAAACCCAGGCGCAGCGCGCGCAGGGTCAGGCGATGCGCCGCTTCCGGCGGCAGCATCCGCGCCACGGGCAGCGCGAGATCGAACAAGGACGACATGGCGCAACGCTAGCCCAGCCCGAGCATCCGCGACAAGAGCCGGCGAAAGCTCTATATCCTCGCCCGTGCGCGCGATCGGGTCCGCTGCGGCGAAAAGGGATGTCGGGATCGTTCTTCCCGCGACGGCGGCGCTTGTCGCCGGCCCGGCCGGGGCAGCTTGGCTTTCGCCCGAGGGCGAGGTCGAGATACTGAGCCGGGTCGAGGCGGCGCGGCGCGTCCGGGCGATGCCGCCCATGCTGTGCCATGCGCGCGCCACCGGCCAGCGCCTCGGCCTCGCCGATTTCGCCGCGCTCGATCTCTTGGAGCTCTTCGCCTTCGTGCGCCCGGCGCGGTTCTGCCTGCCGACGCCGCGCGGTCTCGCCGCGTCGCTGGGCTTGCCCGCGCCCCAAGACCTCGCCGGCGAGGCGGCGGTCTTGAGCGCCGTGGCAGCGGCGCTCTTGCACGAACTGTCGCTTCGCGCCGGAGGTGGCGATGCGCGGGCGATCGCAACCGCGATGGGGCAGGGCGGCTGGGGCTGGGCCGGTGCGGTGCTGGCGGCGTTGGGTCCTGACGAGGATCAGGCGCCGCCGCGCGACGGGCTTGCCGCCTGGCGCGGCCTCACCGAATGGTCGGAATATGCGCCCGAACCGCCGCCCGGCAATATCGCGGTGGAGGAAAGCGAGGCGCGGCTGCGCTTGGCCGAGCTCTTGGGCGGCGATGCCGAGCCCCGGCCGCAGCAAGCGGATTACGCCGCCGCGGTGAGCGCCGCCTTCCAGCCACGCGATCTGCCCGACGCACCGCATCTGGTCCTCGCCGAGGCGGGCACCGGCGTCGGCAAGACGCTCGGCTATATCGCGCCGGCGAGCCTCTGGGCCGAGAAGAACGAAGGCGCGGTCTGGATCTCGACCTATACCCGCAATCTCCAGCATCAGATCGCCGCCGAGCTCTCCCGGCTCTATCCCGATCCGGCGGAGCGCAACCGCCGAATCGTCATCCGCAAGGGCCGCGAGAATTATCTCTGCCTGCTCAATTACGAGGAAAGTCTCGCGCAGCTCGCCTTGCGTCCTTATGACGCGGTCGCGCTCGGGCTGATGGCGCGCTGGATCGCGGCGACGCGCGACGGCGACATGGCGGGTGGCGATTTCCCCGGCTGGCTCGCCGAGCTCGCCGGCCGCGCCCGCACCGTCGGGCTGACGGACCGGCGCGGCGAATGCGTTCATTCGGCCTGCCCGCATTATCGCCGCTGCTTCATCGAGAAGAATCTCCGCCGCGCGCGGCGCGCGCGCCTCGTCGTCGCCAATCACGCCCTCGTCATGATCCAGGCCGCGCTGGGCGGGCTCGACGATTCGACGGCGCCGACGCGCTATGTCTTCGACGAGGGCCATCACCTCTTCGATGCCGCCGACAGCGCTTTTTCCTTGGCGCTGTCGGGCCGCGAGGGCGCGGAGCTGCGCCGCTGGCTTCTGGGCGCGTCCGAGCGGCGGCGGTCCCGCGCGCGCGGCTTGCGCCGCCGCATCGAGGATCTGGTCGCGGGCGATCAGGAAGCGGAACAGGCGCTGGAGCACGCGCTCGCTGCCGCGCGCGTGTTGCCGGGCGAAGGCTGGGCGCAGCGCCTCGCCGAGGGACGACCGCAAGGCGCCTTCGAAGAATTCCTCGCGCTGGTGCGCCGGCAAGTGCTCGCCCGCGCGCCGGTACGCGATCAATCCTATACGCTCGAAGCCGAGCTGCGGCCTTGCCTCGACGATCTCCCCGCTTCGGCCCGCGCCTTGGCCGCGCAACTCCGCGCGATCGAGGAGCCGCTGCGCGCGCTCGGGGGCCGCCTCGCCGCGCGGCTCGAAGACGAGGCGTCGGACCTCGACAGCGCCACGCGCTTGCGCATCGAGGCTATGCTGCGCGGCGTGCAGCGGCGCGCCATGATCGAGATCGCCGTCTGGTGCCACATCCTCGGCGCGATCGAGACCCCGCCGACCGCCGAGTTCGTCGATTGGCTCGCGCTCGAGCGCAATGACGGCAACGAGCTCGATATCGGCATGTTCCGTCACTGGGTCGATCCGATGCGGCCTTTCGCCGAGCATGTGATGAAGCCCGCGCACGGCGTGCTCATCACCTCGGCGACCTTGA
>JBJKPV010000144.1:0-4521 GCA_046706015.1 Allostellaceae bacterium
CCGCTGCGCGCCAAATGCTCGGCGACGCGGTTTGCGCCGTGCTTGGTGCGGGTGAAGTCGAGGGCGCGGGCGATCGTCCGATCCTTCAAGAGATCGATCAGCAGCGCGCGCTTATCCGGCGCGCCGACGAAATAGACGCGCTGGTCGATGCGCTCGACCGTGGTCGCAGCGGGCGTGATCGCGACCCGCACCGGGTTCGCGAGCATGCCGTCGGCGAGGCGCGCGATCGGCTCGGGCATGGTCGCCGAGAAGAAGAGCGACTGGCGGGCCTTGGGCAGCGCCGCGACCACCCGCTTGATCGGATGGATGAAGCCCATGTCGAGCATACGGTCGGCCTCGTCGAGGACGAAAACCTCGACCGCACCGAGATGCACATGGCGCTGCTCGATGAGATCGAGCAGGCGTCCAGGCGTCGCGACGAGAATGTCGACGCCGCGGGCGAGCGCTTCGACCTGCGGCTGCTGGCCGACGCCGCCGAAGACGACCGTCGAGCGCAGCGGCAGATGGCGCCCGTAGCGACGGAAGCTGTCATCGATCTGGATCGCGAGCTCGCGCGTGGGCGAGAGGATCAGCGCGCGCGCCTGGCCGCGGCGCAGGGCCGGGCGGTTGGCGGCGAGGCGCTGCAGGATCGGCAGGGCGAAGGCGGCGGTTTTGCCGGTGCCGGTCTGGGCGATGCCGAGCAGATCCTTGCCGGCGAGAAGATGGGGAATCGACTGTGCCTGGATCGGGGTCGGGTGTTCGTAGTTTTCGGCGCGCAGAGCGCGCTGCAACGGCTCGACGAGGTCGAGCGTGGCGAAGGAATGAGTCACTTGTGTTTTGCTTTCTTTGAGATGAACGAACCAGATGCAGCCGGCGTTTCAAACGCACGGAGCCCTTGGTCATGTTGCGTTTTCTTTAGTGGCCTGCCCGAGCGCGCGCGGGTGCCTTGGTACCTATCGGGGATGATCTCGAAATGCCGCCGCGCCGGGATCCTGGATCCTGCGGGCTTCGCGCGATCGCGAGCACGGATAGTGGGGGGAGAATGACGGGTCGGCGCGCCGAAAGCAAGCCCCCGTCTCAGCTCAATTCGCTTTCCGTCACCATGCGCTCGTGACCATCCGCTACCGATTTGATGCGGTATTGCAGTAGGCCGCGCTCGCTCGGCATGAGGCGCAGGATCTTGAATGCGCCCAAGGGCTTGAGCGTGCTGCCGGCGCCGACGAATTCGACCGTCTGCCCGACTTTGAATTTATGGAAAGCCATCATGGCGCTTTCTCCCTGGCCAAGAGGGTGGACGATCGACACTGCATCGTTAATCGGTGGAAGCGCGCTTGCGGCCTGAATCTTTCTGCCGCCCGCGCTCGGCCTTGCGCGCGCCGGAGCGCGTAATCTCCTTGATCGCGGCGCGTCTGCGGCCCGAACGCTCGGCGATCGCGTGGTCCTGCGCTTCGATGGCGGCGCGCACCGATTCATCGAATTCCCAGTCGCGCAGTTCCGACGCGGGGACCTTGCGATTGGAGCTGCGCGTGCCGTCGTCATAGAGCACGTCGAAGAGAAGGAATTCACCGAGTTCGCTCGGCTTTTTCGCGGCCATGATCGCTCCTGTGGCGCCGTCTTCATCGCCGCTCGGGTATTGACAAGGACCTCGTGCTCGACCGCTCGCCTTCCGCGGCCGCGGCGGATGACGGCGGCGGGCTAGGATCGCGGACTGCGGCGAGAAAGCCGAATGTGTCGCCGGCGGCGCGTCACGAAGCCAAGCGTGGAGCGCGCCAGCGCATGCCAGGACATGACTATGGCGCGGCGCGCGGCCCTGTTCAAGCCGTGCCGCCTCGTGCTCGCGCCGTGATCGAGGAGGACGGTGCGTTGCGACGCCGGCTTTTACTTCTTCAGCGGCACGACGTAGCGCATGTCGAGCACCTTCTTGGCGTCGACCGCGCCCTTCAGCATTTTCTGCGCGGTGAACCAGGCGATCTGGTGCTCGATATCGGCCACGTCGACGCGCGCGTCGCGCTCGACATAGGCGACGCTTAGCTGGATCTTCTCGGGGGGCTGATGCGTGTATTTGGCGAGGATCGCCAGCACCTCCGGCGCGTTGGGTCCGTCCTTGCGCGTCTCGCCGGGCCCGGTGAAAGCATCGTGATAGTCGCGCGTGCCTTTCTTGAAGGCGCGCAAAAAGGCATCGACGATCTGCGGATGCGAGGCGATCATCTTGGTCGTGGTGAAGGTGACGGCGGCCTGCCATGGCGTCTCGTCGCCGATCCAGCCGATGAGCTGAGCCTTATGGGCGAGCAGCGCCGGGTTGACCGCGGTCGCGGTCGTGACCGACGCGTCGACCTGGTTCCCCTCGATCGCCGACATGATCTGCGGCACGCCCTGCAACGGCTCGATGCGCATCGATTTGAGATCGAGCCCGTATTTCTCGGCGACGAGCGCGAGGCTGTAATGGACCGGCGAGCCGACCTGGCTGATCGCGACGGAATGGCCGGGCAGGTCCTTATAGGTCTTGAGCCCGGCGGCATAGGCCTTGTTCGAGGCCATGATCGCGAAATTGTGGAAGCCCGGATGCTCGCTGTAGAGGCCGGAGATGACCCGGAGCACGCCCTGGCTGGCGAGCGTGTACATCGCGGC
Organism: Allostellaceae bacterium; assembly: GCA_046706015.1. Lineage (GTDB taxonomy): Bacteria > Pseudomonadota > Alphaproteobacteria > ATCC43930 > CGMCC-115725 > CAIKMD01. The sequence continues at coordinate 2,608 of JBJKPV010000144.1, forward strand.
CGAGGTCGAGGTCACGCCAAAATCGAGCGAGCCCGAGGCGACGCCGACCGCGACCGGCTGGGCCGATTGGAAGAAGGCGAAATCGACGTCGAGCCCTTCGGCCGCGAAATAGCCCTTCTCTTTGGCGATGAAGGCGGGCCCGACATTGGCGGCGTCGAGCGAGCCGATCTTGATCTTGGTCATTTCGGCCCACGCCGCGGATGCGGGCAGCAAGGCGAGAGCGAGGCCGGCGATGAAGGCGGCAAAAAGCGCGCGCCCGCGACGCGGGCGCCCCGAGCTTGGAATCTCCGTCATGATGTCCCCGAGAGAGGTTGCGTGCGGCGCGCCAACATTCCGGCGCGAAGGGCCAAGAGCAAGGGCGACAGACGCAAAAAGACGGCATGGCCCGCCGCCATGCGCGCATGGCTTCCGGGGTGCGCGCTTTTCGCCCGTTCCCGCATGCGCAAGCGGGTTTCGCGCTAGACCATGATCGCCTGAAGCGGAATCAGCTTCGATTGCGTTTCAGGCGTGAATCATGGTCTATGTTTTTGAATCGAGAGCGCGATTCACGTATCGGAGAGAACCGGCCCGCTTCTTTCCGATACGATCGCGCTCTAGGCGCAAGGCTTTTTTAACCACGTTTGCGGTAGAAGGAAAAACCCAGCGAAGGAGCCGAGCCGTAGTTCCCAATCATCTTGAGCCGGTGCGTTACGTCATCGCCTTTGATCCACGGATCGAAACCGCAGCCTGGCTGATCCTCGCCGCGGTTGCCGGCTGCCTCGGCCTCATCCTCACCGAGATGGTCAAGAAGCTGAAATAGGAGGCCGCCCCTCTTGCCAAATCCTTTGGCCGCCCTTATTTAAGGCCGCGTTTTAACCCCAACCCCACACGCGGGGATGCGGCGTCTCGCCTTAAGCGACGCGCCGCTCCGGTGCCGGTCCGGGCGCAAGCCCAGACGGTAAGCCCCCGCGGCGGTCGAACCGGAAAAGGAAGTTTCGATGGCGATTCCCAGTTTCACCATGCGCCAGCTGCTGGAAGCGGGCGTGCATTTCGGCCACCACACGCGGCGCTGGAACCCGAAGATGAAGTCCTACATCTTCGGCATTCGCAACGGCGTGCACATCATCGATCTCGAGCAGACCGTGCCGCAGCTGGCCCGCGCGCTCCAGGCGATCCGTGACGTCGCCGCCGCAGGCGGGCGCGTGCTCTTCGTCGGCACCAAGCGCCAGGCGCAGGAGGCGGTGTCCGAGGCGGCCAAGCGCTGCGGCCAGTATTACGTCGATCACCGCTGGCTCGGCGGCATGCTGACCAATTTCAAGACCATCTCGCAATCGATCAAGCGCTTGCGCGAGCTCGATGAGCGCATCACCCAGCCCGAGGCCGGCATCACCAAGCGCGAGCTCTTGGAGCTGACCCGCGACCGCGACAAGCTCGAGCGCGCGCTGGGCGGCATCAAGGAGATGGGCGGGCTGCCCGACATCCTCTTCGTCATCGATACCAACAAGGAGGCGATCGCCGTCCAGGAGGCGAACAAGCTCAAGATCCCGGTGGTCGCGATCCTCGACAGCAATTCCGACCCCGAAGGCATCGCCTATCCGGTGCCGGGCAACGACGACGCGATGCGCGCGGTGCATCTCTATTGCCAGCTCGTCTCCGACGCGGTGCTCGACGGGCTGCAGGCCGAGGCCCCGGCCTCGGGCGTCGATATCGGCGCCGGCGAGGAGACGCCGATCGAGGTCCTGGCGTCGGAAACGGCGGCGGACGAGCAGCCAACGGCCTGAGCGGAGGAAGAGCGATGGCAGAGATTTCCGCCGGGCTGGTGAAGGAGCTGCGCGAGAAGACCGGCGCGGGCATGATGGATTGCAAGCGCGCTTTGACCGAGACCCAGGGCGATCTCGAGGGCGCGGTCGACTGGTTGCGCAAGAAGGGACTTTC
>JBJKPV010000145.1:0-5767 GCA_046706015.1 Allostellaceae bacterium
GGCTACGGGCCCGGCATGATGTGGGGTTCCGGCGGTCCGTTCGGCGCCGGCAGCGCCGCGCGTGCCGAGACTTTCGCCGAGGGCCAGCTCGCCTTCTTGAAGGTCGAGCTCAAGATCACGGCGCATCAGATGCCGCTCTGGGACAAATACGTCGAGGCCGTGCGTGCGAGCGCCAAGACGCTCTATACCGAGCAGCGCAAGCTCGTCGATCGCGACTGGAGCACGGAGACGCTGCCGCAGCGCCTCGACCTGCAAGAGCGCATGCTCGCGCTCCGGCTCGAGACGATGAAGCAGACCAACGCGGCCTTGAGGCCGCTCTATGCGGCCTTCGACGCGAACCAGAAAGAGATCGCCGACGATTATCTCGGCGGCGGCATGGGCGGTTATCGCGGCCGTCTGTAATTTTAGCTCCGGGCAAACGCACAGGGCCGCGGCACGCCGCGGCCCTCTTTGCTGTCGGCGGCTTGTTTACGGAATCGAACGCGGCCGGGTCAGTGGCACTCGACGCGGACGGTGAATTTCCGCGCCTTGTCGGCGATGTCGGGCGTCGAAATTTCGTGGCGCGCGCCCGCCTTCTCGTAATGCACGTGGTTGCTGTCCAGGAATTCCTCGATCAGGCTTGCCTTGATCGCGAAATTGACACCTTGAGGAATGGCGCCGCCCGTGGCGATGCCGACGAGCAGCGCGTTCAGGGTCGACGACACCACGCCGATGACGTCGCCGTCGTTGTCGAGGGCCGGCCCGCCGCTATTGCCGGGCTGGATCGGCGCGCTGATCTGCACGATGCGCGTGTCGTCGCGCGGGCCCTTGAGGGAGGTCAGCGAGCCGGTGGTCACCGACATATCCGAGCTCACCAGCCCGGATAGGGGAAATCCGGTCACGACCACGCCCTCGCCGGCGCGCAGGCTCGCGCTGTCGCGGAAAGCGGCGGCGGCGCCCGTATGCGCGGCCACCTTCAACAGGGCGAGATCGTTCGACCCGTCGCGCGCGATGACGGTGGCATCCTTGGTCACGCCGCCGTCGATGACACGGATCGCCGCGCAGGCGCCGACGACGTGGTTGTCGGTAAGGATATGGCCTTGCGTGTCGACGACGATACCCGAGCCGGAACCGCCGCCACCCGATGCCGCGACCGACGGCTTGGCGCCCGCGGCGGTCTTCCCGCCCAGGCGCAACGCGGCCTGGCGCACGCTATTGACGAAAGAATCGAAACGCGCCGTGCTATTGGGCTTGGTGCCGATGTCGAAGATGGGGTTCTGGGTGGTGGCGCTGCCGGCACGGCGGACCATCCAGCGACCGCGCCAAGTGGCGCCGTTGTACAGCCGCGAGATCTGAAACCAGACCAGATAATCGGCATCGCCGATGTCCGGATTGTCGGTTTCGTTCTGCTCGGTCACGAGCGCGGTTTGAAAGGTGTGGTTCTTCAACAGCGCGTCGACCGCCATGCGCTGCAGCATGTGATTGACGTCGATGAAGTAGTCGAGCGCGGCCGGCGACAAGGTGCCATGATTGACGAAGATCTCATAGGGCCGCAGGCGGTCGCGGTCGGGCAGCACGATCAGCGCTTTGCCGAGCAGCGGATCGTGTTCCTCGGGAAGACCGGCGATCGCCGTTTCGGCGATTTGTTGCTGCGCTGCGATCGCCGCGTCGGGGCTGGGATAGCGCACGCCATCCACGGTCACCGTCAGCCTGCCCGGCGCGTTGATCGGCGCGCAGGCGCCAAGGCACGCGACCAGAGTCGCGAGGGCGGCAAGCCCGAATTTCGACATGACTGAGTGTCCCCTTTATTCGCCGCAGCGAGGTTATCGCAACCAAACAGGGAAGCCAACAAAAGTCGCGGGGCATCTCTGGCGATCGCGCCCGGGCGAAGCGATAACGTGTCCTCTTGTTGCATAGCGCCGCGGCGCTTGCGCAATCGTAAAGAAGAAAGCCGCGCGGCGATATCGCGGCGTGCGTCTTTAACCTTAACGGCGCGAACCGCGCGCGCATAAAAAAGGGCCGCGGAGCGGCACAAAGAGGAAAGGCGTCATTGCGAGCTTCCGCAGGAAGCGAGGCAATCCAGCGTTGCCCGTTTCAGTGCTGGATTGCTTCGTCACACGGCTGCGCGTGTTCCTCGCAATGACGGCAGGAAGAGGCTGGGCGAGGAGCGAAGAAAAAGGGCCGCGACTTGCGCCGCGGCCCTGATTTTTAGAAGTCTTGCTTCGCACGACGGCGAAGGGCTTGGCTCGCCCTTCGCCTGTGCTACGCGGTCGCCTGTGCTACGTCGTTGGATTTCGCTTCGCACGACGGCGAGTCTTTTAGGTCGCGCTCGCAGCCGCCACGCCAACCCTGCTCGCGCGACCTAGGTTGGCTAGGCGGTGGTCGCGCGAGCGAACAAGTTTAGGTTAGAAATCCATCCCGCCCATGCCGCCGCCATGGTCATGCGGCATCGGCGCGGCCTTTTTCTCGGGCTTCTCGGCGACCATCGCTTCGGTCGTGACCAACAGGCCCGCGACCGAGGCCGCATCCTGCAGTGCCAAGCGCACGACCTTGGTCGGGTCGACGATGCCGGCCTTCACCATGTCGACAAACTCGCCGCTCTGGGCGTCGTAGCCCCAATTGGCGTTGTCTTTGTCCATGAGCTTGCCGATCACGATCGAGCCGTCGGTGCCGGCATTCTCGGCGATGATGCGGGTCGGGATCTGAAGCGCACGGCGCACGATGTCGATGCCGGTCTTCTGGTCGTCGTTCTCGGCGCGCAGCTTCGCCAGCGCCTTGGTCGCGTAGAGGAGGGCGGAGCCGCCGCCGGCGACGATGCCTTCCTCGACCGCGGCGCGGGTGGCGTGCATCGCATCGTCAACCCGGTCCTTGCGCTCCTTCACCTCGACCTCGGTCGCGCCGCCGACGCGGATCACCGCGACGCCGCCCGCGAGCTTCGCCAGACGCTCCTGGAGCTTCTCGCGATCGTAGTCGGAGGTGGTCTCCTCGATCTGCTGACGGATCTGGTTGGTGCGGGCCTGGATGTCGGCCTTCTTGCCCGAGCCGTCGATGATCGTGGTGTTCTCCTTCTCGACGCGGACCTTCTTGGCCTTGCCGAGCATGTCGAGCGTCACGTTCTCGAGCTTGATGCCGAGATCTTCGGAGATGAGCTGGCCGTTGGTGAGGATCGCGATGTCCTCGAGCATCGCCTTGCGGCGATCGCCGAAGCCCGGCGCCTTCACCGCCGCGACCTTCAAGCCGCCGCGCAGCCGGTTGACGACGAGCGTGGCGAGCGCCTCGCCCTCGACGTCCTCGGCGATGATGAGGAGCGGCCTGCTGCTCTGCACCACGGCCTCGAGCACCGGCAGCATCGCCTGGAGACCCGAGAGCTTCTTCTCGAAGATGAGGATGTAGGGATCCTCGAGCTCGGCGATCATCTTCTCGGCGTTGGTGACGAAATAGGGCGAGATGTAGCCGCGGTCGAATTGCATGCCCTCGACCACGTCGAGCTCGGTCTCGAGGCTCTTCGCCTCCTCGACCGTGATCACGCCTTCATTGCCGACCTTCTGCATCGCCTTGGCGATCATCGTGCCGATCTCTTTCTCGCCATTGGCCGAGATCGTGCCGACCTGCGCGATCTCGTCATTGGTCGAGACCTTCTTCGAGCGCTTCTTGATGTCCTCGACCACCGCTTCGACGGCGCTGTCGATGCCGCGCTTCAGATCCATCGGGTTCAAGCCCGCGGCCACGGCCTTGACGCCCTCGCGTACGATCGCCTGGGCCAGGATCGTCGCGGTGGTGGTGCCGTCGCCGGCGAGGTCGTTGGTCTTCGACGCCACTTCGCGGATCATCTGCGCGCCCATGTTCTCGAACTTGTCGGCAAGCTCGATCTCCTTGGCGACGGTGACGCCGTCCTTCGTAATGCGCGGCGCGCCGAAGGACTTGTCGAGGACGACATTGCGGCCCTTGGGGCCCAAGGTCACCTTGACCGCGTTGGCGAGGATGTCGACGCCGCGGAGCAGACGCTCGCGCGCATCGCCATGGAACTTAACTTCTTTCGCTGCCATGTTCGCTCACTCTCTCTGGATTGTCTTGATGGGGTTGTTGGCGGGAAGGGGCTCAGGCGACCTTGCGCTTCGAGGCGGTGCCCTCGATCACGCCCATGATGTCGCTTTCCTTCATGATCATCAGCTCTTCGCCGTCGATCTTCACCTCGGTGCCGGACCACTTGCCGAACAGCACGCGGTCGCCGACCTTGACGTCGAGCGGAACCAGCTGGCCGTTCTCGTTGCGGCCGCCGGGGCCGGCGGCGATGATCTCGCCTTCCATCGGCTTTTCCTTGGCGGTGTCGGGGATGATGATCCCGCCAGAGGTTTTCTCTTCCTGCTCGAGACGCCGCACCACGACGCGGTCGTGCAACGGACGGAACTTCATGAATCTCCTCCTATTTTTGGCAATCGGGTCTTGGGGATGCTCGGAATGGGCGGCTTATTAGCACTCAAGCCGAACGAGTGCCACAAAAATTAGCTTTGTGTTGACACGATTCAAGGGCGCCCGCGCGAAAAATTTCGCTGGCGGCGCAGCGATTTGGGCCGCCGCGATTTAGGACCGATCAAGTCCTATTGCTTGTGCGCGACCGTGGTCGGGATCTGGTTGAGCTCTTCGCAGCCGGTCGGCGTGACGATCACCGTGCCGCCGAGATTGACGCGGTGCTCGCCCAAACACGCATTGGGCTCGAAGGCGAAGACCATGCCCGGCTGCAGCACCGCGTCGCGCTGCCGGCCGGCGGGATCGCCGACGAAGCGGATGCCGAGATCGAGCTTCTCGGTGTTGACCTTGCTGCGCCCGGCGAGGAAATGCGGCCCGACCGAATGCAGCAGCGGTGTATAGGCCCAGCAGCCCGAGGATTTGAGCGGCTCTTCCATCGCGGCGACCATGTCGGAGAATTTGATCCCCGGCTTCATCGCCTTGAGCCCGGCCTCGTAAGCCGCACGCGCGACCTTCTCGCATGTCTGGTTGGTCGCATCGAGCGGGTCGAGCGCCACCGTCATCTGCACCTGGACCTCCTGATTGCCGCACATCGGCATCAGCTCCGCCTGCATCAGATCGCCGCGCGCGAAGACGCGCGGCGCTTCGCCTCGCGTGGTCCAGCGCGGCGGACCCCAGGACAAAGTGTGCGGCCCGGAATTCATCACGATCATCGGATAGCGCAGCCCGATGCCGAAGCGCAGCATCTCGGCGGTGCCGACGGCAAGGATCACTTCCTCGCCCACGCCCGCCTCGGTGACGTCGATGATCGCCTTGCACGCGGCCTCGGCGGCGCGCGCGGCATAGCGCATCTGCGCCATCTCCTCGTCGCACTTCACCAGCATCAGATGCGAGAATTCCTCGGAGATGTCCTCGAACCGCGCCTTGGGCAGCGCGGCGGTGAACTCGGCCCAGAAATTCGCCGGGATCGCGCCATAGATCTCGGTCGGCGCCTGCGAGCTGAGGCCGACCACGCCCAAGCGGCTTTGCGCCAGCTTCTTTTCCTCGACGAGAAGCGCGACCGCCGTGCCGCTGGTCGCGACGCGGTAATCCTCGATCCATAATTTATGCCCGCGCTCGGCCGACCAGCGCGCGCGCAAGACGCGCAGATGCGCCCAGGTGACGACCACCGGTTCGCCTTCGAGCGGGAAGAGTACGCAGCCTTCGTTGTAATCGTCGCTGAGATAGCTCTCGTACATTTCGCGCGAGCGGAAGCCGGCGACGAGCAACCCGTCGAGGCCGCGCTCGCGCATCAGGCCGCGCACGCGCGACCAGCGCCGGT
>JBJKPV010000146.1:0-7153 GCA_046706015.1 Allostellaceae bacterium
CGGTGCGTCTATTCCGCTGCCGCCCCCGCCGCGTTCTCCGGCAGTCGCTACTCGAATTCTGCGATAATAGTCAAGGAAATGACGAAGAAGGTCGCACCCTCGCGCGAGCTCATCGCCTCGGGCGCGCTCTCCGGCGGCAGATACATATAAGTGTCGCGCGTCCATTCCTTGCCACCATAGGAAAAGGCGCCGTCGATGCAGTAGCGGAGCTCGGCGTCGCGTTGCTTCCCCGCGGGAAGGTTCGCGCCCGGAAGGAGGCGGAAGAAACCGATTCCGGTGCGCATCTCGGTGAAGGTGCCGAGATGCCTCGTCTCGACGCCGGGATGATCGCGATCGGCGATCCAGGCGTAATTGTCGGAAAGCATCATCACCGGCGCGCGATAGCGCGAGGCCGGGAAGGTCAGCTTCTTGCCTTCATGCTCTTCCCAGATCGCGACGTAGGAATCCTTGTTCTTGCGCTTTCCATCCGTGGTCTTGCCCTTGTAGACGCCGTTCTCGAAGACGGCGCCAGCATCGCGCATCTTCTGATAGGTCGCGTTCATCTCTTCGTTCGAGAGCAGATGACGGCCGCTCGCGCCCTGGAATTGCAGCACCAGGGTGGCGCACTCGTCCTTTTGCGCTTGCGGCCCGTAATAGGCGCCTTCGGGGAAATAGCCGATCTCGCCCGGGCCGAGATCACCATGGCCGGTGCTCTGAATGCCTTCGAGCGTGTAGCGGATCTGATCGAAATTGTGCCGGTGACGCGGTGTGAAATAGCCTTCGGGCACGATCGACAGCGAGAACTCCGCGGTCAAGCCCGGCACGCCGGTGTCGAGCGGCAGCCGCTTGCGCTTGATCGAATTGACCCGGCCGCGCTGCACGCCTTCGAGTTCGAGCTCTCGCGAATCGACGATGATGATGTCCCGGTTCATGCGCTTTCTCCCTTCTTTGATCCTGCCGCAAGTGCGGCGCCTAGGACACGCGTAGATCGAGTCCCAAATCCTTGATCTGATGCTGCGTCAGCGCGCGCACGGCGCTCCGCGCCTCGTCCGGCCGGCCAGCCGCGATCGCCGCCACCAGACGTTCGGCTTGCTGCGTGACGGCTTGCGGATCGGCGGCGCGCCGCATCGATTCATAGACATACATTCGCGCTTGTCCGGCGAGCCTTTGCCAGGCGCGCATCAGCTCGCGATTGCCCGAAGCCTCCACCACCCAACCCATGAGATGGCCGGGCGCGGGCACGATCTCGACCTCCCTATCGTGTCGCACTTGGTCGAGCACCGCGGGCGCGCGGGCGAGCGCCGCTTCATCGCCGCGGCGCGCGGCGAGCTCGGCCGCGAATTCGAGCAAGGCCAAGCGAAGCTGGAACAGCTCGATTACCTCGCGGTCGCTGAGCGCGACCACGCGGATGCCGCAATAAGGCACGCGCTCCAACAGCCCTTCGGCCACCAGCATCTGCAAGGCCTCGCGCACCGGCCCGTTCGACAAGCCGAATTCGGCGCGCAGCGTGTTCTCGCGGATCCATTGATTCGGCTGGTAGGCACCGCTCCACAGCCGCTCGCGCAGCAGATCGGCGAGCCATTCGGCCCGCCCCGCCGGCGGTTGGGGAAAAGCTACAATCGTCGCGGCTTCCGGGCCCGATGCCATCCCACCTCGCTTATCAGATTATGGATTATTAATAATCTTGAAGATGTGTCAAGCGCGCCGCACGGCCTCACTTCTCAGGAGCGCTGGAAATCTTACGCTTAACGATGCGCGGCTTTGTCGGCCACGACGGTCAAGTCATGAATAAGATCCCAATCGGATTTGCTGAAGGCGTCTGGACCATAGGCGCGTAGGGCCCATAGGGCCTCATGCAGCCTCGCCCATCCGTCAGTCAAACCGTTCAAAGCTAGATATCCCGGCAGAACGGTAGAAAGTGGCCCCAAGCGCCGATCATCGCACCAGCGATCAATCATAGCGCGGAGCGCAGCAAAAAATTGTTCATTAGATCGAAACTCCGTCATGCCGCCCACTTCCGACAAGTCTTGGCTCGGTTCGGCTTCGAGGCCCGCGCGTCGATCATGTGTACGATGTCGCGCATGTCCATAAGCCGATAGCGCCAGCCGCTGTTGCGGGCGTTAGCTTGTGTGCCGTGTGCAGCCCCGCAAACTTGTACCGGACCCTTTAGAGTGCGACCATGTGGTACTGGCTTTCGAATTTCTTGGCGAAGTTCAGCGCCAGACGCGGACAACCCTGGGTACACGATCGAACAGATCGGTGATCGAGGCGCGCACGGTGCAGACTAGGCTGCCCGACGCCATTCGAGATTACCCTCATCCCGGCCGACCCGCCTGCTCGCTTCGCGAGCTGGCCCGGAGGGTTCGATCGCAAAGCGATCGAACGGAGTCGGCTGTCGAGGGACGCACGATGGGACTGCGGCGAGAGGACAATGAGCGCCTTCGTCTACATTCTCCGCTGCTCTGACCGTTCTTACTACACTGGAAGCACGCGAGCTTCGCTTGAGGAGCGTGTCGCACAACACAATGCCGGAAGCTTCGACGGTTATACCGCGTCTCGCAGGCCGGTCGAACTCGCCTTCTATCAGGAATTCGATCGCATCACCGATGCCATTGCCGCAGAACGCCAGATCAAGAATTGGAGCCGGGCCAAGAAGGAAGCGCTGATCCGGGGCGATTTCGAGTCACTCCGCCGTCTCGCCCAAAGCAAGAGCTGACGCTGCAATCCGATCCTGCGTCCCTCGACAAGCTCGGGATGAGGGACTTGTGATGATGGCATCTCGCCTCACGCTCGCGCTTGGCCGGAATGACGTGCAAATTCTTCAGGGGCGCGTTCTACGCCGCCGGGCGCTCCCCGCTATCCTGCATCACTTCTTTAACTTTTCCAGCCAATTGCTTGAGGCTAAATGGCTTTGGTAGGAAATGGATATCGGCTTCGTCGCCCAGCCGCTTGCGGAAATGATCCTCGGCATAGCCCGAGATGAAGATCACCTTGAAGCTGCGGTCGGGAAGAAGCTCGCGCACCTCCTTGATCAAGGTGGGGCCATCCATCTTCGGCATCACCACATCGGTGATGATGAGATCGACCTTTTGCCCGCCTTCCTGCAGGATCGCGAGCGCACGCTCGGCGCTGTCGGCCTCGATCACGCGATAGCCCTTGTTCTTGAGCGCGCGGGCGCTGAAGAGCCGGACCGGATCCTCGTCCTCGACCAGCAGAACCGTGCCGCTGCCGGTCAGATCGCGCGGCAGCGCCGCTTCGTCGGCCGCAGCGCGCGCGCTGCCGCCATGCAGCTCCTCGCCGCGATGGCGCGGCAGGTAGATCGAGAAGCTCGCCCCTTGGCCGGACTCGCTTTCGACGCCGACAAACCCGCCGGTTTGCTTGACGATGCCGTAGACGGTCGAAAGCCCGAGCCCGGTGCCCGAGCCGACCTCCTTGGTCGAGAAGAACGGCTCGAAGATGCGGGCGAGATTTTCCGGCGGGATTCCGCTTCCGGTGTCGACCACTTCGATGCGCACATACTCGCCCGGCGCCATGACGTCGTCGCCGAGTTGCATCGGCACCTCGTTGTCGAAATTGGAGGTACGGATCGTCAAGGTTCCGCCGCCCAGCATCGCGTCGCGCGCATTGACGGCGAGGTTGATAATGACCTGGTCGAGCTGGCCCTGGTCGACCTTGACCAGGCCCAAATCGCGGCCGTGAACGACCTTCAGTTCGATGTTCTCGCCGATCAGCCGGCGCAGCAGATGCGAGAGATCGGCGAGCGTGTCGGTGATGTCGAGCACGCGCGGCTGCAAGGTCTGCTGGCGCGAGAAGGCCAAGAGCTGACGCACGAGATTGGCGGCGCGGTTGGCGTTCTGCTTGATCTGCATGATGTCGGCGAAAGACGGGTCGCCCGGCCGGAAACGCAGAAGCAAGAGATCGCAGAAGCCGATCATCGCGGTCAGCAGATTGTTGAAATCATGCGCGACGCCGCCGGCGAGCTGGCCGACCGCCTGCATCTTCTGCGACTGGATGAACTGCGCCTCCATCTTCTTTTGATCGGTCGTGTCGATGAAATGGAGGATGAGCCCGCCTTCGCTGTCGCGGCTCATGGCGAGCGCGGCGGATTTCTCGTTGTCGAGAACGAGTTCGACCGGCTCCTTGGGCGGCCGGCCGACCATCGCGGTGGCGAGCTTGTTGGCGAGGCCGGGCCGGTCGGCTTCCGGCACGAGGCTCACCAGCGTCTTGCCGATGAGTTCGGCGGGCTCTGCGCCGAAGAAATTGCCCAGGGTGGCATTGGCCTCGGCAAAGCGCCCTTCCTGATCGAGCAGCGCGATGCCGACCGGGGCATTGGCGAAGAAACGCTGAAAGCGCTCGCGCGACTGGCGCAGCGCGGCCTGCCAATCGCGCTCCGGCGTCAAATCACGCACCACCGAGCGCGTGCTGAGATTGGATCCCTGGCGGATCACGCTCTGGGTGATCAGGGCCTGGAGCACCAAGCCCTGGCGCCCTTTGAGCACGACCTCGCCGCGCTCGCCGCCGCTTTCGAAGGGGGCGTGCGGGGGCGCGCCGGGGGGCGGCGGCTCGGCCAGGAAGTCGCCGATCTTGGCGCCGGTGCCGACGAGATTGGCCGGCGTGACCCCCAGCCAATCGGCGAGGGTCTCGTTGACGAAGAGGAAGCGCCCGGCGGCATCGACTGAATAGAAGCCGATCGGCGCGTTGTCGAGGAAATCGGCGAGCTTGGCGCGCTCGTCGCGGATCTCGCGATCGATCAGCTGGCGCTGCGTGACCTCCTCGAAATTCCACAGGCTGAGGCCTGGGCGGCCGGCAAGCGCGTGCGCGGTGACGCTGAACCACGCGGTCGGTCCTGCCGGATGGCTGATCGCGACGCGGCCGCTCGCCCGCCCCTTCTGCGCGAGCTCGCGTCGCAGACCGGCGAGATCCCCGCCATTGCTGTCTTCGGCCGCGAGTCGCCGCGACAGCGCATCGAGCGGCGGCCCGTCGAGGCCGGGAAAGAAGCGGCGAAAGGCCGCGTTGGCGTAAGCGACCTCGTCGTCACTGCCGACGATGACGTGGGCGTTGGCCGAGGTCTCGAGCGCCTGGCTCAAAATGTCGAGCTTGCCGATCACCGTGCCATGGACGTACCAGCCGACCACCGCGGCGACGCCGAAGCCGATCGCCGCGATCGCCAGCGCGACGGCGGCGAGCTTCAACGGGACCGTCGGCTCCGGGCTCGGCGACAGGACCCGCGCGCAACCGAGCGCGCCGAAGCTCGCAACGACGGTCAGGACCGCCGCGACGAAGACCCAGCGCGGGCTTTTCGCGGGTTCTTCGGGGCGTGTCCGCCGTCCGGCACGGTCGCTGGGGTGCAGGTCGTAATCGCTCGCCATCATTCCATCACTTTATCACAGCGCCTGCGCGCGCGGCCGCATCTTTCCCTTGAGACGGAAGACGTAGCTGATGATCTCGGCCACGGCCTTGTAGTGCTCGGGCGGGATCTCGCGATCGACCTCGACCGTCGCGTAGAGCGAGCGCGCGAGCGGCGGATTCTCGACGATCGGCACGTCGTTCTCCTCGGCGATCTCGCGAATCCGCAGCGCAAGGAGATCGGCGCCCTTGGCGACGACCTTGGGCGCGCCGGTGTCGCCGAGCTCGTATTTGAGCGCGACCGCGTAATGGGTCGGGTTGGTGATCACGACCGAGGCCTTCGGCACCGCGGCCATCATGCGCTTGCGCGCGCGCTCGTTGCGGATTTGGCGCAGTCGCGCCTTGATCTTGGGATCGCCTTCGGATTGCTTGTGCTCGTCCTTCACCTCCTGCTTGGTCATGCGCATTGATTTTATGAAGGCATAGCGCTGATAGGCGTAGTCGGCACCGGCCAAGACCGTGACCACGATCATGACGGCCATCAGCATGCGCAGCAGGATGGTGTAGAAATCGTGCGGCAGGTATTCGACCGGCTCGCGCGCCATGCGGCCGAGCTGCGCCACCGTCGGCGCCGCCGACCAGAACGCGACCGTCGCGATGGCACCGATCTTGACGATGCTCTTGAGGACCTCAACCGCCGAGCGCGGCGAGAACAGGCGGCCGAAGCCCGCGATCGGGGACAGGCGCGCGATATCGAGCTTGAATTTTTCGGTCGCGAAGAGAAAGCCGATCTGGACGATGGTGCCGGCGATCGCGGCGACGACCACGACGATCATCGGCACGATCAGCATCACCAATATCCTGCCGAGCGCGTCTTTCATCGGCGCCCAGTGCAGCCGGCCGCGCTGATCGATGAAATAGGCGGAACCGAGAAATCTCGTCAGCACGTCCTCGAACGTGGTCGCGATCGGCGTCGCGACGAAGAGGATCAAGCCCGTCCCCGCCATGAGCATGAACCAGGTGTTGATCTCGCGCGATTGGACGACCTGGCCCTGGCGGCGCGCATGGGCCAGCTTTTTGCCGGAAGGTTGTTCTGTCCTTTGTTCTTTATCTGTATCGTCCGCCATCGCTCAACTCGGCGTGATAAGGTGAAGCTCGCGGACGAAGGCGTCGAGGAACCAGCCCATTCCCGCGGCCAGAACCAAGGCGAAGAGCAACAGACCGCCCATGATCTGCAGCGGCTGGCTGACGAACAGGACCTGGAGCTGCGGCACGAGGCGGCCGATCAGGCCCAGCGCGATGAAGAAGATGGTGCCGACGACGATGAAGGGCGCCGCCATCTCGATCCCGAGGCGGAAGGAGCCGGCGACGACATGGGCAACGGTCTGCGAGAGATCGCCGATCGGCGGCAGCTTGCCGGGCGGAAAGACCATGTAGCTGTCCACCAGCCCCTTGAGCATGACGTAATGAAGGTTGGTCATGAAGATCAACAGGACGCCGAGGGTCGAGTAGAGCGTCGAGGGAATTGGGCTTTGCGTGGATTGGAGCGGATTGAAGATCGTCGCGTTGGAAAGCCCACTCTGGAGCGAGACCACCTGCCCCGCCATGTCGAGCCCGCTCAAGACCAGCCGCGCCACGGTGCCGATGAAGACGCCGATCCCGATCTCGGTCCCGAGCAGGATCAGCAGCTCGGACGGGCTCGAGGGCAGCGGCGGCAGGAGCGGCGCGAGCAGCGGCAAGAGCAACAGCGAGATGAAGACCGCGAGCAGCAAGCGGAAGCGCTGCAAGACATAGACCTCGCCGAATCCCGGCAGCAGCATCATCGCCG
>JBJKPV010000147.1:0-5714 GCA_046706015.1 Allostellaceae bacterium
GAGGCCCGCCGCTTCGACCGCGCCCTTCAGGCTTACGAGGTCGCGGCGGTCAGGAGCCACCAAACGCTCGCCTTTCTCAATATCGGCCAGGGCGTGATCATCGCCTCGGGCCTCGTCGGCGTGATGCTGCTGGCGGGCGACGGCGTCGCGGCCGGGCGTATGACGGTCGGCGATTTCGTCCTCGTCAATTCCTATCTCGTGCAGCTCTACATGCCCTTGAACGTTCTCGGCATGGTCTATCGCAACATCAAGCAGTCGCTGACCGATCTCGAATCGATGTTCCGGCTGCTGAAGGTCGCGCCCGAGGTGCAGGACAAGCCCGACGCGCCGGCTCTCCAGGCCACGCGCGGCGAGATCGTCTTCGACCACGTCTCCTTCGCCTATGATCCGCGTCGGCCGATCCTGAAGGATGTCTCCTTCCGCTACGATCCGCGCCGGCCCATCCTGGAAGAGGTCTCGTTCCGCGTGCCGCCGGGCGGCACGCTCGCCATCGTCGGCCCGAGCGGCGCCGGTAAATCGACCATCGCACGGCTGCTGTTCCGCTTCTACGACGTGAACGAAGGCGCGATCCGCATCGACGGCCAGGATCTGCGCGACGTGACCCAGGACAGTGTGCGCCGCGCCATCGGCGTGGTGCCGCAGGACACGGTCCTCTTCAACGATTCGATCTATTACAACATCGCCTATGGCCGTCCCGGCGCCGCGCCCGACGAGGTCGACGAGGCGGCGCGCCATGCCCGCATCGACCGTTTCATCGCCGGCCTGCCCGACGGCTATCAAAGTCCGGTGGGCGAGCGCGGCCTGAAGCTCTCGGGCGGCGAGAAGCAGCGCGTCGCGATCGCGCGCGTCATCCTCAAGGAGCCGCGCATCCTCCTCATCGTCGAGGCGACCTCGGCGCTCGACACCAAGACCGAGCGCGAGATCCAGGCGAGCCTCGACGAGGTGTCGCAGGACCGTACGACCTTGATCATCGCGCATCGCCTCTCGACCGTGATCCATGCCGACGAGATCCTGGTGATGGATGACGGGCGCATCATCGAGCGCGGCAATCACGCCCAGCTCATCGCCCGCGACGGCGTCTATGCGGCAATGTGGCGGCGCCAGCAGGAGGCCGATGCCCGCGCCGCGGCGCTCGCCGCCGCCGAGGTCGCGGAGTAGCTTCGTGCCGGAGGCGGCGGCGGTCGATCCCGACAAGCTGGCCGCTTCGGTTCGAAACGGCGACCGCAAGGCGCTGGCGCGCGCCATTACCCTGGTCGAATCAACGCGCGACGAGCACCGCCGGGCGGCCGAGGCGATGCTCGCCGCGCTCTCGCCAACCGCGGCCGCCGGCAAGGCGCTGCGCTTGGGCATTTCCGGCCCGCCCGGCGTCGGCAAATCGACCTTCATCGAGGCTTTCGGCTTGCGTGCGGTTGCGGCCGGCCATCGCGTCGCCGTGCTCGCGATCGATCCGTCATCGCGCAAGGGCGGCTCGATCCTCGGCGACAAGACGCGCATGGCCGAGCTGGCGCGTGCGCCCGATGCCTTCATCCGGCCCTCGCCGGCCAGCGGCAATCTCGGCGGCGTGGCGCGGCGCACGCGCGAAGCCGTTCTTCTGGTCGAGGCGGCGGGGTTCGATCGCGTCATCGTCGAGACCGTCGGCGTCGGCCAGAGCGAGACTGCGGTCGCCGACCTGGTCGATCACTTCGTGCTACTGATCGCGCCCGGCGGCGGCGACGAGCTGCAAGGGTTGAAGCGCGGCATCGTCGAGCTTGCGGATCTGGTGATCGTTAATAAGACCGATGGCGAGCTCGAAGCGGCCGCGCGCCACGCCGCCGCGGATTATCGCCATGCGCTGGCGCTGTTCCGCCGCGACCCCGATCGGCTTCCGGCCGAGGTGGTCGCGGTCTCGGCGCTGGAGCGGCGCGGCCTCGATGAGGTCGAGCGCATTCTCGCCGCGCGTCACGCCGCGATGATCGCCTCGGGTAGGCTTGCGCGGCGCCGCGCCGCTCAGGCGCAAGCGGCGCTCTGGGCCGAGATCGGTGCGGCGCTGCTCGAGCGCTTCAAGGCCGACAAATCCGTTAAAGCGGCGCTGGTGCAGCTCGAGGCCGAGGTCGGGGCCGGCATCTTGACGCCTGCGGCGGCGGCGGAAGCGGCGCTCAAGACCTTCCTCAAGACCCGGCGCCGGTCCGACCCCGCTTGACCTAAGCCGTTCCGTGCCCTAGAAAATCGCCCTTCCAAGACGAAGGTGTCTTATGGCGCGGCGGTGTTTCATCACGGGCAAGGGCGTTCTGGTCGGCAATAATGTCAGCCACGCCAACAACAAGACCAAGCGGCGGTTCCTGCCGAATCTTCAGGTTTCGGCGGTGCACTCCGACGCGCTCGGCCACGCCGTGCGTCTGCGCCTGACGACGCGCGCCATCCGTACCATCGAGCACAATGGCGGACTCGACGCCTACCTCCTCGACACGCCCGATGCGAAGCTCACCACCGTCGCGCGTCGCCTGAAGCATCGCGTCCAGCAGGCGAAGGCGCGCCGCGGCGAAGCGCAGGCTTAACGCCTGCGCCGCGGAACGGCGGCTCGCTTAACGCTCGAGCCGTCATTATCCATCGAGACATTGCGATAGAGCGCGGGCGCGACCGATCGGGGTCGCGACGAGATTCTCGGTCGTCGTCGTAGGACATCGAGACGAGCGGTGCGACGATCGGAGGTCACAACCCGGATGATCGGCGTATCGCGATCGGCGATCGAGCGATGATGCGCCGCTGCATCACCCGCGAAAAAATTTGCGCGACCCCCGCTCGAAGCTTCGATCGAGGGTCAGCGGCGACGAATTTTTGGAAATTTCCCCGCGAGTCGCGAAAATGACCCTTGCGACGTTCCGCATCGCCGGAGAACGCGCGAGCGACCGGTCGCGATGCCGCGAGACACAAAATGGATCGCTTCCGATGTCGAAGCGGCAATCTCGGCGCGCGTCGCGCGCGACGACATCGTCGCGCGATCGCGATCCGGACTGCGCAGCGCCGCGATGATCGTGCCGCCTCTCGCGCGCATCGATCTCGATCCACTTCGGTGTTCGCGCGACATCGATCGCGCGGCATCATCGTCCGCGCATGTCATGCGATGTGCGCGCTCGCACGCATCGATGATCGCGCGCGACGATCATGCGGACGCGCGCGTTGCGTGCGTGAATGAAGCGCGCGTTTTATTTCGCGCGCGGCTCTCGACGATTGCGACAAATCCGCGAAAACAAGGGGGTTTTTCATCGCTTCGCGTTTGCGACGGCGCAACGAGATGCGAACATCATGAAGGGTTGGTGCGCCTGCGTCGGGCGCGCGGATGGAGCGAAAAATCGGCGGGCAAAACTATCGTCCGGTGGGTCGGTGGGCGCCGATTTTCATCGGCCGCGGGACCGTGCCGAGAGGGTCACCGAGCCCCAAAAAATTGACGGGGCTGCCCCCGAGTTTTGCGTTCGCTCGGGAGCAGCCCCGCCATGGGTAGAGGCAGAAGTAGGGTGACTACTTCTTTTTCGCTTTCCTCTTTTTTGCCTTGGCCTTCTTCTTGGCCTTTTTCTTCATAGCTGCCATTTGGCTTCCCTCTTCGTGACGGGCTGTGCATCGGCCTATCCAATGCATCACCCAACACAAAAACGCTAACATGATTTCTATCAGTGGTATAGGCGGACAGGTCGAGGCCTATACGTGGGATGTGGATAAGTGATCGCGAAAGAAAGTTTCGACGCTCAAGTATCGCGGCCGCGACACTGGAGTGATGATGCCGGGACCGGTCACCCGGCCCGCGATACTTCAGGGCGTACGCCGCATTAAATCGTCGGTGCGCTCTTGGAGCTTTTCTTCGGCGCTCATTTCTTCATGGGTGATGTCGTCGGGCTTGTGCTCGGCGGCCGAGGTCGGGTTCCCGGCGGCCCGTTCCCGCTCTTCGCGCGCGCGCCGCCGCAAGGCCTCGGTGTCCGGCTTGTCGGTCTTCTTTTGCTCCTCTGTCATCCCTTGCCTCCTGATCCGGTTTTCACCCCCCGAGCATAAAGGCCCGGCGAGCGATGGACTTGATCTGGCGCAAGGAAGGCGTGCTGCCTTGGCAGCCGCGGCCCGCGGCGATGGGTTAATCGAGCGGTGGCGGGTTAAGCGTGGCCGATCAGATGGGCGATGTGGCCGACATGCGCCTGGAAGGCGGCGCTTTGCTTCACGTCTGGGTCGCGGGGACGCGCGAGATCGATGCCGACGATCTCCTTGAGCCGGCCCGGCCGGGGCGAGAACACGGCAACGCGGTCGCCCAGGAGGATCGCCTCGTCGATCTGATGGGTGATGAAGACCACGGTCGTGCCCGCGACCGCGGCGATGCGCAGCAACTCGCGCTGCATGCTGTCGCGCGTCAAGGCATCGAGCGCGGCAAAGGGCTCGTCCATGAGCAGGATGGAGGGCTCGATCGCCAAGGCGCGCGCGAGGTTGACGCGCTGGCGCATGCCGCCCGACAACTCGTGCGGGTAATAGGATTCGAACCCGCGCAGGCCGACGAGATCGATCATCGCCTGGGCGCGCGCGTCCGCCTCTTTGCGGTTGATGCCCTGGAGTTCCAGACCGAAGACGACATTGCGCGTCACTGTCCGCCATGGATAGAGCGCGTCCTGCTGGAAGACGAAGGCACGATCCGTTCCCGGTCCGGTGACGACGTGTCCGCCGATCGTGGCGCGCCCGCCGGTCGGCTGGGCCAAGCCCTGGAGAATGCGCAGCTGGGTGGTCTTGCCGCAGCCCGACGGGCCGACGATGACGAAGAACTCGCCGGCCTCGATGCGCAGATCGATATCCTCGAGGACCTTCTGGCGCCGGCCGCGGGCGATGAATTCCATGTCGAGATGCTCGATGGTGACGCTGGCCGGGTGGGGCTGGTTCATGCTCAATCCATATTGACGGCCCGGCGCCAGCGCAGCGCGCGGCGTTCGACCAGCTCGGCTGCGAAGGTCAGGCCGACGCCCATCACCGCGAGCATGATGATGCCGACGAAGAGGGCGGGGACGTCGAAGGTCTGGCCCGAGGTGAAGATGAGATAGCCGAGCCCCGCCCGCGCGCCGAACAGCTCGCCGACGACGACGCCGACGATGCCGCGCCCGATCGCCAGCCGGATCCCGGTCAGCATGAAGGGCACGGCAGCCGGCAGCATGACCTTTATGATGATCTGGCGGCGCGTCCCGCAGAAGCTCTGCGCCACCTCGATGAGCTGGAGCTCGGTCGCGCGCACGCCCGAGGCGGTGTTGATGAGGATCGGAAACACCGCAGTGAGGAAGACCACGGCCGCCTTGGAGACGACGCCGATGCCCAGCCACAGGATGAGCAGCGGCGTGACCGCGACCAGGGGCGTCGCATAGAGCGCCGTGATATAGACTTCGACGTATTCACGCGTGCGCTGGCTGATGCCGATCGCGACGCCGGCCGCGATGCCGAAGACGATCGCGACCGCGACGCCCTCGATCAGCTCGCTGAGGCTGACCAAGATATGGGTTTCGAGTTCGCCGTCGCGCCACAAATGGATGCCGGCGGCGACGACCTCCGAGAGCGGCGCGAAGAATAGAGGGTTGGTCAGGACATAGCGTCCGATCAGTTCCCAGCCGACGAGGATGATGACCAAGGTGGTGAGGGGGCGCCGCCAGGAGCGCCAGCGCGTGGCGAGCCCGGAAGGGACGGCGCGGTCATTCTCGGTTGCCGGCGCGTCCAGAGCGGTGGAT
>JBJKPV010000148.1:0-2500 GCA_046706015.1 Allostellaceae bacterium
CGGCGGCTCCGGCGGGCGGCGCCGCGCGCCAGCCCGGCGGCAAGAGCTGAGCGGGAGCGGCCCGAACCGGGACAGACCCGGCGCGGGCCGCCGCTTCGCGCCGCCATGCGCCTCCTCGTCGGGCTCGGCAATCCTGGCGCGCGCTACGCGCTCAATCGCCACAATATAGGCTTCATGGCGGTGGACGCGATCGCGCGACGCTATGGCTTCGCGCCGTTTCGCGCGAAATTCGCCGGCGCCTTGGCGGAGGGCACGATCGACGGCGCCCGCGTGATGGCGCTCAAGCCCGAGACCTATATGAATGCGAGCGGCGACAGCGTCGGCGCCGCGGCACGGTTCTATAAGATCGCGCCGGAAGAGATCGCCGTCATCCACGACGACATCGACCTGATCGAGGGCAAGCTGCGCGTCAAGCGCGGCGGCGGCGATGGCGGGCACAATGGGTTGCGCTCGATCGACGCGGCGATCGGACCGGATTACTTGCGCGTGCGGCTGGGCGTCGGCCATCCCGGCATGAAATCGCTGGTCGAGGCTTATGTGTTGCAGAATTTTCTGCCCGAGGAAAAGCTCTGGCTCGAGCCGCTGATCGCGGCCGTGGCCGAGGCGGCGCCGCTCCTCGTCGCCGACGACGCACCGGGCTTCATGAGCAAAGTGGCGCACATCCTGAAGCCTAACAAGCCGCGGCCGAAGCCGGCCGACAAGGAAGCAAGCGCAGAGGATTGAGCGGGTAATGGGTTTCAATTGCGGCATCGTCGGCCTGCCGAATGTCGGCAAATCGACGCTCTTCAACGCGCTGACCGCGACGCAAGCCGCGCAGGCGGCGAATTACCCTTTCTGCACCATCGAGCCCAATGTCGGGCGCGTCGCCGTACCGGACGAGCGGCTCGAGGTTTGCGCGCGGCTTGCCAAGTCGGCGAAGATCGTCGCGACCCAGCTCGAATTCGTCGACATCGCCGGCCTTGTGCGCGGCGCCTCCAAGGGCGAGGGCCTCGGCAACCAATTCCTCGGCCATATCCGCGAGGTCGATGCGATCGCGCATGTGCTGCGCTGCTTCGAGGACAGCAACGTCACCCATGTCGAAGGCTCGATCGATCCGATCCGCGACGCCGAGACGGTCGAGACCGAACTCCTGATCGCGGATCTCGAGAGTATGGAAAAGCGCGTCGCCGCGGCGCAGAAGAAAGCGCGCGGCGGCGACAAAGAAGCGAAGGCGATGCTCGAGGTCGGCGAGCCGGCGCTCGAATTGCTGCGCGACGGCAAGCCCTCGCGCCGCCTCAAGCTCTCGCCCGAGCAAAAGCCGATCTTCAAGGGCCTTCAACTGCTCTCGGCCAAGCCCGTGCTCTATGTCTGCAACGTCGAAGAGGACGCCGCCGCGACCGGCAACGAGCAATCCTTGCGCGTCGCGGATTATGCGAATGCGCGCGGCGCGGCGAGCGTCGTCATCTCGGCCGCGATCGAGGCCGAGGTTTCCGCCTTGGGCGATGAGGCGGAAAAGCAGGGCTTTCTCGACACGCTCGGCCTCACGGAGCCGGGCCTCGCCCGAATCATCCATGCCGGATACAAGCTCCTCGATCTCGTCACCTTCTTCACCGTCGGCCCCAAGGAAGCGCATGCCTGGACGGTCGCGAACGGCGCCAAGGCGCCGCAGGCCGCCGGCGTCATCCATACGGATTTCGAGAAGGGCTTCATCCGCGCCGAGACCATCGCCTTTGCCGATTTCGTCGCTTGCGGCGGCGAGACCGGCGCCAAGGAGGCGGGCAAGATGCGGCTCGAAGGCGCCGATTACCTCGTCCAGGACGGCGACATATTTCACTTTCGCTTCAATCTCTGAGGGCGAAGAAGCCTGTTTCGCGACGCCGCCCGACCTCCTATGATCGCGGCAAGAAGCAATCCGACCTAAACAGAGGAGGAGTAGAGATGGGTCAGAACATCGTGCTGACGAGCAAGGACGGCTTCAAACTCGACGCCTATCGCGCCGACCCGCAGGGCAAGCCGCGCGGGGGCGTCGTCGTGATCCAGGAGATCTTCGGCGTCAACCACCACATCAAATCGGTCACCGACCGCTATGCTCAGCTTGGCTATCTCGCCATCGCGCCGGCGCTGTTCGACCGCGTCGAGAAGGGATTCGATGTCGGCTATGACGGCTCGGCGATGGACCGCGCACGCGCCAATGCCGGCAAGGCCAATCTCGATTTGCGTCTCGCCGACACCCAGGCGGCGATCGACGTCGCCAAGGAAGCGGGCAAGGTCGCGGTGCTCGGCTATTGCATGGGCGGCTCGATCGCCTTCCTCTCGGCGACGCGGCTCAACAACGTCGCCTGCGGCGTCGGCTATTACGGCGGCCAGATCGCGCAATTCTGCAGCGAGAAGCCGAAGGCGCCGATCATGCTGCATTTCGGCGAAAAGGATCAGAGCATCTCATTGAGCGACGTCGAGAAGATCAAAGCGGCGCAGCCGGGCGTGCCGATCTTCGTTTATATGGGCGCGGGCCATGGCTTCC
>JBJKPV010000149.1:0-5798 GCA_046706015.1 Allostellaceae bacterium
CATCGTCGTGAAATAGCGCGCATGGCCGGCGCGATCGACCTCGACGATCAGGCGCCCGACGCGCGACAGATCGCGCGAGCTCTCCTTGATCATCTGCACCTTGGGCAGCCGCGCCAGGGCGATGGTCGTCGGAATCGAGACATCGGCACCCGGTCCCGGGTTGAGATAGAGCGCGATCGGCAGGCCGGTTTCCTTGCCGACTGCCTCGAAATAGGCGATGAGGTCAGCCTCGGTCGGCGGCCCCGCGAAGGGGCGCAACGGCGCGAGAAGCTGCACCGCCGCGGCACCGAGGCCCTCGGCGAAATGCGCCAACTCGATCGCGGTGGCGAAGGAGGGATGCGAGATCCCGACCATCACGGGAACCCGGCCCGCGACGGCCTCGATCGTGCTGCGGACGAGGTGCCGGCGTGCCTCGAAGCTCAGATAGGTGTATTCCTGGGTCTCGACGCCGGCGGCAACGATCATGGTCGCACGGCAATCCTCGACCACATAGTCGATCTGGCGCGCGAGCGCCTTCTCGTCGACCACGAGATCCTCGGTAAACGGCGTCAGGGGAGCGACGATCAGTCCGGGGGTGGTCATCGCGGCATCTCCCTTTAACGATTAACGACGAACGATTAACGGCGCGCGATCTTGGGCGTAGCGCGGGGGCTGGTCAAGCGTCGCTATGGCAGCGCGCCCTTTCGCCTCATGCGGCCTTGGATTATAAGGCCACTATGCCGAATTCTCCCCGTCCCCGCCCCGTCGTGCTGTGCATCCTCGATGGCTGGGGCGAGCGCGCGGATAAGGCCGATAATGGCGTTCTCCTCGCCCGAACGCCGAATTGGAACCGCTTTCTCGCAACCGCGCCGCACGCCCATATGCAGGCCAGCGAGTCCTTCGTCGGCTTGCCCAAGGGGCAGATGGGGAATTCCGAGGTCGGCCACATGAATCTGGGGGCGGGCCGCGTGGTCATGCAAGACTTGCCCCGCATCGATCAGGCGGTAGCCGATGGCTCGCTCGCGAACAATGAGGGCCTTCATGCGGTCATTGCGGCGCTGAAAAAAAGCGGCGGCACGGCGCATGTCATGGGGCTGTTGTCGCCCGGCGGGGTGCACGCGCATCAGGACCATATCGCCGCGGCGGTGAAGGCGCTCGACGCGGCCGGCGTCGCGGTCGCGCTGCATGCCTTTCTCGACGGACGGGACACGCCGCCGCGCAGCGCTGAAGGCTATCTCGAAAAATTCAACCGCGACACCGCCGCCTGCAAGCATCTGCGCATCGCCACGGTCAGCGGGCGCTATTACGCGATGGACCGTGACAAGCGCTGGGACCGTGTCGCCAAGGCTTATGCCGCGATCAGCGAAGCCGAGGGCGAGCGCGCCAGCGATGCCGCTGCGGCGATCGCGCAATCCTACGCGAAGGACAAGGGTGACGAGTTCGTCCTCCCCACCGTCATCGGCGATTACCGCGGTCTCAAGGACGGTGATGGTTTGCTCTCGGTCAATTTCCGTGCCGATCGCGTGCGCGAATTGCTGACCGCGCTCCTCGATCCCGATTTCAAGAGCTTCCCACGCAAGCGCATCGCGCGCTTCGCCGCGGCGGCGGGGATGACGGAATATTCCGACGAGCTCAACCGCTTCCTCACGACGCTGTTCCCGCCGCAAACGCTCAACGACACGTTCGGCGAGGTGGTCTCCCGCGCCGGTCTGACGCAGCTGCGCATCGCCGAGACCGAGAAATATGCGCACGTGACCTTCTTCTTCAATGGCGGCCGCGAGACCGAATTTCCTGGCGAAAGCCGCATCCTCGTGCCCTCGCCCAAGGTCGCGACCTATGATCTCCAGCCCGAAATGTCGGCGCCCGAGGTCACCGACAAGCTCGTCGCGGCGATCGATGCCGGACGCTTCGACGTCGTCGTCGTCAACTACGCCAACACCGACATGGTCGGCCATACCGGCGACCTGCAAGCCGCGATCAAGGCGGTCGAGACGGTCGATCACTGCCTCGGCCGGCTCGCCGAGGCGGTAACGCGCGCGGGCGGCACCTTGCTCATCACCGCCGATCACGGCAATGTCGAGATGATGCGAGATCCCGAGACCGGTCAGCCGCACACCGCGCACACGACCAACCCGGTGCCGCTGCTGCTCGTCAATCCGCCGGCGGGTGTAAGCGGCCTCGAGAACGGTAGGCTGTGCGACGTCGCGCCGACCTTGCTGCGCATCCTCGGCCTGCCGCAGCCCAAGGCAATGACTGGTCGCGTCCTACTCAAGACCCGAGAGCGTGCCTCGGCGTGAAAGATGGGCGCGCGCAGCGCTGCCGCTGGTGATCGCGGCGTGCATCGGCTGCGCCCCTGCGCGCGCTGATGAGAACAACAAGACGAAGCTCGAAGCGGTTCAGAAGGCGCTCGAGCAAGCCCGCCTTCAGCAAAAGGAGATGAGCCAGCAGGCGGCGAAGCTCGCCGCCGATATGGCGCAGCTGCGGACCCAGGAAATAGCGGCGGCGCAATCCGCCCAGGCGCATGAAGCGGCCTTGACGCAGCTCGACGCGCAGCTTGCGAGCCTGGCGACGCAGCAGAAAGCGGCCGAGGCCGAGCTGCAGCGCCGCCGCCACGAAGAGACGCAGCTCGTCACCGCCCTCCTCCATCTCGCGCGCAACCCGCCGGTCGGCGTGGCGCTGACCAACGGCGCCCCGGTTGACGCGCTTCGCGCCGGCATTCTCTTGAGCGCGGCGGTGCCGCCGCTGATCGACCGCGCCAATCTGCTCGGCATCGAGCTCAACACGCTTGCCGATCTACGCAACCAGATTCGCGACGCCGAAACGCGCCATCGTGCCGAAAGCGCGGATCTCGCCAAGGAAGATGCGCGCATCCGCGACCTGATCGCGGCCAAAGCCGCGCTGCAGCAAAAGGCCGAGCAAGGCGCGGCCGCGAGCGCCGGGGAAGCGAAGAGACTGGCGGCTCAGGCGAGCGATCTCAGAGATTTGATTGCGCGCGCCGAGGCGGCGGCGCGGCGACGCGAAGAAGAGGAGCGCCGCCGTGCGGCGGAGGCGGAAAAGAAGCGCCAGGAGCGTATCGCATCGGCCGCGGTGCCGCCGCCCAAGATCGGGGGCGGCTCAGGCGCTGAGGTCGAAGCGGCCGTCCCCGCGCCCCGGCTCATCGACCCGACGCGTCCGCCTAAAATCCGGCCGTTTTCCCAGGCGCGCGGCCAGATGCTCTATCCCGCGGCGGGCGAGGTCGTGCTCGGCTTCGGCGCGGCGGAGCCGATTGGGGGCACCAGCAAGGGCATGACGCTCGAGACCCGCCCGGGCGCCCAGGTCGTCGCCCCCTTCGACGGTCGCGTGGTCTTCGCGGGGCCGTTCAAAGGCTATGGCCAAATCTTGATCATGGGTCATGGCGATGGGTATCATTCGCTGGTGGCGGGACTCGATCGCATCGACTGCACCCTTGGCCAGTGGCTGGTGGCAGGCGAGCCGATCGGAACGATGCCCACCGGAGAGGCGAGGCCGCGCCTCTATCTCGAGCTGCGCCACGACGGCCAGCCGATCAATCCGTTGCCATGGCTGGCGACTCGCGATGCAAAGGTAAAAGGATGATGCGTCTTCGTGTGGCAGCGGCTTCGGTCGCGATGTTCGTGTTCCTGCTTGCGCCGCAAGGGCGCGCGGCGGATCAAGCACAGCCCAATCCCCAATCGAACTCCGAAACCTACCGGCAGCTCGATCTTTTCGGCGAGGTGTTCGAGCGCGTCCGCGCCAACTATGTCCACGAGGTCTCAGACCAGCAACTGATCGAGGCGGCGATCAACGGCATGCTGTCCTCGCTCGATCCGCATTCGAGCTACATGAACGCGAAGAGCTTCGCCGACATGCAGGTGCAGGTCCAAGGCCAATTCGGCGGGCTGGGCATCGAAGTCACGATGGAGAACGGCTTCATCAAGGTCGTTTCGCCGATCGACGACACGCCCGCGGCCAAGGCGGGGCTGATGCCCAACGATCTCATCGTCGCGATCAATGGCCAGTCGGTTCAGGGCTTAAGCCTCGCGGACGCGGTTGAGCGCATGCGCGGGCCCATCGACAGCTCGATCAAGCTCACGATCAAGCGCGGCACGCGCGATCCCTTCGACGTCACGCTGAAGCGTGCCGTGGTCAAGATCCAGTCGGTGAAATCCCAGCTGATCGGCGACGACGTCGCCTATATCCGCATCTCGAGCTTCAACGAGCAGGCGGACAGCGGCGTCAAGGCCGCGATGAAGGCGATGCGCGCCAAGGCCGGCAACAAGCTGGCCGGAATCGTCCTCGACCTCCGCAACAATCCGGGCGGGCTGCTCGATCAGGCGGTCGCGGTCAGCGACGACTTCCTCGACAAGGGCGAGATCGTCTCGACCCGTGGACGGCGGCCGGAAGACGCGCAGCGCTTCGATGCCAAGCCGGGCGACGTGACCAACGGGCTGCCGATGGTCGTGCTGATCAATGGCGGGTCGGCTTCCGCCTCGGAGATCGTCTCCGGCGCGCTTCAGGACCATCACCGCGCGATCCTCCTCGGCACGCGATCCTTCGGCAAGGGATCGGTCCAGACCATCATCCAGCTGCCCGGCCACGGCGCGATGCGGCTGACGACGGCGCTCTATTACACGCCGTCCGGGCGCTCGATCCAGGCCGAGGGTATCAAGCCCGATATCGTGGTCGAGCCGGCGAAGATCGAGAAGATCGCGGAAGTCAAAATGCCACACGAAGCCGATCTGCGCGGCGCGTTCACGAATGCCGATGCCGAGCATATGAACGGCCAAAAGCCGGAGAATGGCGAGACGCCGACGAAGTCCGGTCCGGATGCCGCGCCGGGCGGTTCTTCTCAGGGCACGGTGGGGGCGAACGTGATCGGCACGAGCAGCGATTACCAGCTCGCGCGCGCCGTCGATCTGCTACGCGGCCTCGCCCTGTTCGGCCACCGTACGCCCGAGTGAGCCCGCAGACGCATCGCGAGGCGAAAATTGGGCCAGCCTCCGGCGACGGCGCGGCGCGGCGCGACCGGGCGTGATCACGATGCGCAAGGCGGCGCTTGCCCTTCTCGCCGTTTTGATCGTCCTTGGCGCCGGGTTTTGGTACGCGACGCGCGAGACCGGCAAGCCCGCGCCGGTTGAGCAGGTCGCCGTTCCGCTGCCGCCGCTGAAAGGCGGACCGGCAGTGCTGCTGCCGGCGCCCGATCCGGCTCTGGTCGAGAAAAGCCCTGACGGGCCGCTGCCGATCATCGGCAAGAACGGCCGCGAGGCGTGGCAGGTCTATGCACGCCCGTTCAACCGCGCTGATGAGCGACCGCGCATCGCCCTCGTCATCACCGGGCTGGGCCTCGACCGCGCCCTGAGCGAGTCCGCGGCCGACCGTCTGCCCGGCGGTGTCACGTTGGGCTTCAATCCCTATGCCGCGGACATCAAGAAGGCGATGGACCAGGCACGCGGCCTCGGCCACGAGACCTTGCTCGGCTTGCCGATGGAGCCGCTCGACTACCCGCGCGAGGACCCGGGGCCGCTGACCCTGCTGGCGGCGCTCGGCGGCGATACCAATGCAATGCGGCTGAAAAAACTGATGAGCGAAGCATCGGGCTATGTCGGCTTCGTCGCGCTCTGGGGCGCGCGCTTCACCGCCGAGAAGCCCGCCGTGCTTCCGATCCTCGAGATACTTAAGGATCGCGGCCTCATGTATGTCGACAACAAGCCGCCGACCGGCAATCTCACCGCGGAGCTCGCCAGCCAGATCAAGCTGCCTTGGGCGGCCGCCAATCGCGTGATCGATATCGACACCGATCCGGCCGCGATCGATCAGTCTTT
>JBJKPV010000150.1:0-4106 GCA_046706015.1 Allostellaceae bacterium
TCTTCTTCACGCTGCCGCCGCCGAGATAGATGCTCTCGGCGACGCTCAGCACCGCGCCCTCGGCGCGCAGGCGCCAGCCGATGCCGCCCGGCAGCCGCAGCAGCACCGCGTTGCCGTCCTGCGTCACCGAGGCTTGCACCGCGGGATGGAGATGAAAGCGGATGGCGAAGCCCTGGCCGGCGCGGCCGGTGAGGCGATCTTCGCCGCGCAGATCCTCGCCATCGGCGGCGAGGAAAAGTTGGCGCGCATGGGTGAGGCCGAGCGCCTTCTTGTAGCCGTCATGGCTGGCCGCGACCCATTGCGAGCCCTCATCCTCGGCCCGCATCGAGGTCACTTCCTGCGGCCGGGTCGCCAGCGTGCCGTCGGGACGGAACTCGAGCGCGCTGGTATCGGCCGCGACCAGGGTCGAATGCGCCGCGGTGGCACGCAACGCCTGGCGCCATTCGGCGCTCGGGCCGCGATAGGCTCCGCAATTGACGATCAGACGGTCGCGGCCATAGCTCATCTCGAATGCCAAGAGCCCGGCATGCGCGTCGCGGTCGAAGCCGGGCGGCGGCGGCTTGCCGCAATCGAACAGCACGAGCGAGTGGCCGGCGCGCAAGCGCTCGAAGCCCGAATGCGGCGCGGTCGTGGGCGGGCGGCCCTTGGCGTCGGCGCGGGCGAGAACGCGATCGATGGTGGCGGGATCGTTTTCGTTGGCGCCGTTGAAGAGCGCGAGGCCGCCATCGCCGTGGCGGAAAAAACGCAGAATCGGCGCGGCGCGGTCGATCGCCTGCTGCAGCGCGCCGGGAATCTCGATATGCGACACGGTGAGCGCGGCGCGCGCGTCGACGAAACATTTGAGCGCAGCAAGCTGTCCCTCGGGGCTGCGGCTCACATGTCCGCCATCGGCGAGAATCTGCTGTTCTGCCTCGCGCGCCAGAAGCTGCAAGGCGCGCTGCAGCGCGCGCTCCTGGTGCTGGGCCGCGAGCGCCGCCACCAGGCCGCGCAGCGCGGCGAGCCGCGGCAGGCCGGGCTCGGCATTTTGCGCGGTATGGGCGAGATGGCGGGTCTGCCGCGCGAAGCTGCGCAGCAGGGCGGGGCGCAACTCGGCCTCGGCGGTCAGTCGCCCGAAATGCTCGAGCCAGGCAAAGAGGCGGTTGCCGGTGACGTCGGCGCGCCAGGCGATCCGGTCATAGATGTCGAAGTGACGGATCCAGTCGGCGGTCCAGGCGCGCGCGGTCTGCCAGGCCGCGTCGCTGCCGATTGCACCGAGATCGGCGAGCCATTGGAAACCATGCAGCGCCGCGCGCCATTCGACGCTGGTCTCGGCCCGCCACGGCGGCGAGGGCGCGCGCACCGACTCGTTCTCGAAGCGGAATTCGTTGTCGAGCAGCGCCGCGCCGAGCACCGGATCGCCCGGCCATGCCTCGAGCGGCAGCGACAATTCCCGTGGCGTGCGCCCGTGCAGGCGCAAATGATAGATGGCGGAGCCGTGATAGAGCGCGCGCAGCTCTTGACGCACGGAATCGCTCGTCAGGTCAAGCACCGGGATGCGTGGCCGCGCCGCCGCGCAGGCTGAGCAAATTGCCGGCGTAATCGCTCGGCCCGCCGGCGAAGCTCGCGGTTCCCGCGACCAGCACGTCGGCGCCCGCGGCGGCGGAGGCGCGTGCCGTCTCGTGGTTGATGCCGCCATCGACCTCGAGATCGATCGTGCGGCCGCTGCGGTCGACCTTCGCGCGCAAGGCGCGCAGCTTCTCGATCGTCTCGGGGATGAAGGCCTGACCGCCGAAGCCCGGGTTGACGCTCATCGCCAGGATGAGGTCGACATCGTTCAGGACATAGTCGACAGCGTCGACCGGCGTTGCCGGGTTGAGCGCGACACCGGCTTTCTTGCCGAGCGACTTGATCAGCTGAAGGCTGCGATGGAGATGCGGGCCGGCCTCGGGGTGAACCGTCATGATGTCGGCGCCAGCGGCGGCGAATTCGGGAATATAGGGATCGACCGGCGCGATCATCAGATGCACGTCGAAGGGAAGCGGGGAATAAGGCCGCAGCGCCTTCACCATCGCCGGACCGATGGTGATGTTCGGCACGAAATGCCCGTCCATCACATCGATGTGAATATAGTCGGCGCCCGCGGCAGTGATCGCCCGAATCTCCTCGCCCAATCGCGCGAAATCGGCGGAGAGAATCGACGGCGCGATGCGAAGCCTCTGCTGCATGACGGGTTGGTAACAGGGAAGCGTCAACGCCGCAAGGCGGCTGCGGGCGACGCGCCGCTCGCCGCCTCAGGCCGAGACCAAAGGCCCGGGCGCGGCGCGGTAGCGCGTGGTGATCGCCTCGGCCGCCCAATAAGCGAGCGCGCCCACGGCGCCGGTCGGCGGATGCCCGGGATTCTGCGGGAAGGTGGAGGCGCCGAGGATGAAGAGGTTGTGGGCATCCCAAGCCTGGAGATAGCGGTTGACCACGCTCGTCGTGGGGTCGACGCCCATGATCGTGCCGCCCGTATTGTGCGTCGATTGATAGGGCACGACGTTGAAATTGCCGCGCCGCGGCATCGGCGTGCCGAGGATGGTCGGGTTCATCGCGCGGGCAATCTCGGCCGCCTTTGCCGTCGTGAAGGCCGAGAGTTTCCGATCGTTCTCGCGGAAATTGTAGGTCATGCGGATCAAGGGCCGGCCGAGCTTGTCGCGATAAGTCGGATCGAGATCGAGATAATTGGCGCGATGGGCGAAATTGGCGCCCGAGGCGTGGATGGTGAAGCTGTGATTGTACCATTTCGCCGTCGCTTCCTTCCACGCGCGACCCCAGCGCGGCGTGCCCGGCGGCACGGGTCTCCCCATGATCGGCCGGCCATGGACGGGGCCCGCGAAGATGAGCGCACCGCCGAAAAAGCCCAAGCCGCCATGGTCGAAATTGTCGCCGTTGAAATCGTCGACATTCATCTGATTGGCGCCCGCGGCCATGAAGGGGTTGATCTCCTCCTGCTCGAAGAAGACCGCAACATTGCCGGTAACCTGATAGCAGTAATTCTTGCCGACGGCGCCTTGGCCCGTCACCGGATCATAGGGTGCGCCGATCTTCGAGAGGAGCAAGAGCTTGGTATTGGTGAAAGGATAGGCGCAGAGCGCGACGAGGCCCGCCGGCTGCTCGAATTCCTCGCCCGTCGCCATGTCGGTATAGCGGACCGCCGTCACTTTGCGCGCCGCCGTGTCGTAGACCAGCTCTGTCACCCAGGATTGGGGCCTGAGCTCGAAGCGCGGATCGGCGAGAAGGACCGGCAAGATGGTCGAGTTGGGGCTTGCCTTTGAATTGGTGGCGCAGCCGAAGCGATCGCAATGGCCGCAAAAGAGCGTCGGATTGAGCGTGAGGCCTTCGGTATTGCGGTACTCGCGGCTGAGATTGGCCGAGGGCGTCGGATAGGGATGGAGCCCCAGGCTCTTCGCCGCCTTCTCGAACAGCATGCCCGCCTGCGATTGCGGGAGCGGCGGGTTGGGATAGTCGCTCATGCGCGGCCCCTCGAAGGGATTGCCGCCTTGGATGATCTCGCCGCGCAGGTTGCCGGCTTTGCCCGAGGTGCCGCACAGCGTCTCGAAGCGGTCGTAGTAAGGTTCGAGCTCGTCATACCGCATCGCCCAATCGGCGATCGTCGTGTCTTCGGGGAGCGCATTTTTCCCGTAGCGCGCGGTGATGCGGCTCCTGAGCTCATGATCGAAGGGAAGAAACCGCCATGTCATGCCGTTCCAGATCGTGCCGGCGCCGCCCAGCCCCATGCCCGGCATGAAAGCGCCGAAGCGCCGAAACGGCAGCGCCGTCTCGCTCAGCTCGTGCCGCAGGGTGAGCGTCTCGAGGGCGGGGTCCTGAACCAGCTCCTGGCGCACATGGTATTTGAGCTCGTCGCGGATAAAAGGGAGCGCGAAGTCGGTCTCGGGCGTACGCATCCTGCCGCGCTCCAAGCCGACGACGTGAAGCCCGGCCTTGGTGAGCTCGCGCGCCAGAATGCTGCCGGTCCAACCGACGCCGATGACGACGGCATCGACCTCTTTGAGCCGGGTGACCATGGGCGACGCTTTATGCGAAATCGCCGATCGAGCGCGGCTTGGCGCGATAGCGCTTGCCGCGAT
>JBJKPV010000151.1:0-13717 GCA_046706015.1 Allostellaceae bacterium
CCGAGCTTGTTCACGTCATCGATGAATTTGAGGAAACCAACTGTGTTCTCATGCGTCCGCGGGAAGGCGGAAACCGCTTTCAGAGTGATCTCGGCGGCGCGTGCGCCTGTGACGATACCGATGCTCAGGAGCGCCGCGACAGCGCCGCACAAAAAAATCCTCAACCGATCGCGCATTCTTGTCCTCCCTGTTGCTCGCCGGACATTGCCGACGGCGCTTGCCGCCGCTACGGCAAACGCCCACACGTCATGCTCCCACTGATGCCTCTTTTGCGAAGAAAATACCAGCAATTTCGCAACGGCGTCGTGACGCGTGCCGCTTTTCATGGCACGGGACGCGGATGGAAGCTGGACGGCGGGCCGAGGCGCCCGGTCAAGCGGCCGCGTTTATCCAATCCCGGACGGTGACGGGATCGCCTAGAATGAGACGACGGCACAAAGATAAGGGGGAGGCGCAGATGGATTTCGGCTATTTCACCCTCAGCGACAATCATTATTCGAACAATGCGCGCGGCGCGAACGACTACGTGAACGACATCGTCGACGAGGCGATCTATGCCGATCAGCTCGGCTTTCATTCGGCTTGGCTCGGCGAGCATCATTTCAATTCGCTCGGTGTACTGTCCTGCCCGGACCTCGCTCTCGCTTACGTCGCGGCCCGCACCAGGCGGATCCGCCTGGCGCCGGCGGTCACGGTCTTGCCGCTGCATCATCCGATCCGTGTCGCGGAGCAATGGGCGACGCTCGATCTCTTGAGCGGCGGGCGGGTCGATTTCGCCGCCGGCCGCGGCTATGACGCGGGGGAGTACAAGCCGCTCAACGCCAATTTCGCCGAGAACGCGGCGGTCTTCGCCGAAGGGCTCGATATCCTGGAAAAGCTCTGGGCGAGCGCGACCCCGGTGTCGCATCACGGCAAGTACTACCAGTTCGATCGCGTGGCGATCACGCCGCAGCCGGTACAGCGCCCGATCCCGATCAACGTGGCGTCCTTCTCGCGGCCGACGATCGAGCTGGCCGCGCGCCATGGCTTCGGCCTGGTGATCGCGGCGTTTGCGGCGACGATCACCTTGGGCGGCGTCGCCGAGGCGGCCGCGACCTATCGCGAAGCCTGCGCGCGGCACGGGCGTAAACCCGGCCGGCTGATCTCGAGCTATTTCATCCATTTCGCCGACACGGAAGAGGAGGAGCGCGCCGCGCGCGAGCGGCAGATGCGCTATGCGCGCGAATGCGGCGGGGCGGTTTCGCCCGGCGATCGCGACACGGCGCCGAAGAGCTATGATTATTATCACGGCTTCAAGGAGCGGATGAAGGCGACGCGCCCGGAGGATCTCGATGACCGCGCCATTCTTCTCGGCAAGGCACCGCGCATCATCGAGGCACTCAAGAAGATGGAGGCGATCGGTTTCGATGAGATCATCCTCTATTTCAATGTCGGCTTGAAGCCGCATTCGCGGGTGAAGGAAGAGATGGCGCGCTTTATCGAAGAAGTGGCTCCGGCGTTCCGGACCGCCCGCACCGCCGAACGGCGCGCCTGAGGTCGCCGCTGGCGAGCAAGGCGGCGCGCGGCTAGAAGACGTGGTTCAAGCGTTTGCGACGACGATGAAGGGGGTTCTGATGTCGAAGTCACGCGTTATGGTGCTGGGGTTTGGGATCGCCGCCCTGACCGTTGCGTCGGTCCATGCCGCCGCCACCAAGTTCGATGTGAAGCCCGGCCTCTGGCAGGTCACTTCGACCGGCACGACCACGGGTGCGCCGCCTGTTCCCGAAAGCATGCTGGCGCAAATGAGTCCCGAGCAGCGAGCCCGGTTCGAGGCGGCGATGAAAGCGGCGATGGCGCACTCCAACGCGCCTCACGTGTTCAAATCCTGTGTCACGCAAAAGCAGCTCGAAGAAGGCCCCGATTTCGCCGATCGGAACGATAAATCCTGCACGCAGACGGTGCTGAAGCGCAGCGCCCGCGCGATGGAGGTGCGTGTCCAATGCACCGGCGAGCGGACCATGTCCGGCGTCTTCAGCTATCGTGCGCTGTCGCGCGAAGCGTTCAGCGGAACGATGGATATGACGATCAGCGAGGGCGGCCGCAGCATGGAATCGAAACGCAGCGTCAGCGGGAAATGGCTCGGCAGCGATTGCGGCTCGGTCAGCCCCGGCGGGTCGGAGGAATAGCCGGCGCCGGCTCAGGGCCGCTCGAGGCAGCGGGCGACGCAGCCGACCAACTCGTCAGGCTCGAACGGCTTTTCGAGGACTTCCATCGCGCCGAGCTTTCAGGCGGCATTGAGGAAGTCCATGTTGCCGTGCCGGCCGCCGCCCGATACCGCCATGATCTTCGCTTTGGGCCGCTCGGCGAGGACTTGGCGGATGGTTTCGATCCCTTCTTTTTCCGGCATGATGATATCGGTGATGATGAGGTCGGGCGCCTCGGCGCGCATGCGCGCCAGACCTTCATTGCCGTCCGCGGCCAGCACCGTCTCATAGCCGGCCAAGGTCAGGATCCGCGACATCGTGCTGCGCACCGCGTCATTGTCGTCGATGATGAGAATCTTCGTCATGGCGTCTCGCTCGCTGGATGGTCGTTGGTCATGGCCGATGGGTCTCTCACGCTGCCGACCGGCTGAGATCCGGGACCGCGTCGCGCTCACGGATCGCCGGCAGGATGATCGAAATCTCGGTTCCTTTCCCGATCGTGCTGTGCACTTCGATCGTGCCGTCATGTCCCGCGACGATGCCGTGGACGACGGAGAGGCCGAGCCCGGTGCCTTCGCTTACCGGTTTCGTGGTGAAGAAGGGCTCGAAGATACGGTCGAGATAGGCCGCTTCGATGCCGCAGCCCGTGTCGGCAACACTAAGCTTGATCTTGGCCGTCGCGCCGTCGCTTGTGGGAGCGAGCGGAGCGAGCGTGACCGTGATCGTGCCGATGACGGTGCCGATCGCATGAGCGGCGTTGGCGACGAGATTGACCATCACTTGCTGCAGCTGGCCGGCATCGCCCAGGACCGGCGGTACGTCCTCGAGCCTCTCGACCACTCGCACCGTTGCCGGCAGGCTCGCGCGCAGCATCGTCAACGCTTCGCGCGTGACCGCGCGGAGATCGATCTCGTGTTTGTCCAAACCCTGCTTGCGGCTGAAGGCGAGGATCTGGCGGACCAGGTCGCGCGCCCGCTCGCTCGCGGTGACGACGGTCGCGAGATCCTCGCGCACCGGGCTGTCGGCCGGCAGGAGCTGCAGCGCCACTTTCGAGAGCGCGAGGATCGGGACGAGGGTGTTGTTGAGATCATGAGCGATGCCGCCGGCGAGCGTGCCGAGCGCTTCGAGACGCTGCGAATGGTGCAGCTGCCCCTCGAGCTCCGCTTGGCGTTCTTCGGCGAGCCGTTGCTCGGTGATGTCCTTGAAGGTGCTGGTCAGCAGTAAAGGCGATCCGTCGGCGGCGAAATTGATTCGCGCTTCGCGATAAACCCAGCGGATGCTGCCGTCCGGACGCAGGATGCGGTACTGGATCACCGGCGAGGTGTTGCCGCCGAACGCCGTCCTGATCACCGACCGGACGCGCTCGCGGTCGTCGGGATGGACGAGATCGAGGACGGTGCGCAGGCCGGGCGAATTCCCGTGACGCGGCAGGCCGAAGATGCGATAGAGCTGGTCCGACCATATCGTTTTGTCGGTGCGAAAATCATGCACCGCGCTGCCGGTGTTGGCGACGCGCTGCGCCTCGTTGAGTTGCGCTTGGCTGTCGCGCAGCGAGCCTTGAATCTCTTTCAGCGCCGTGATGTCGATGCGCAGCCCGGCCGTGCCGCCGGTGGGCATCCGCCGCTCGGAAACCAATACCCAGCGGCCGTCCTTCAAGCGCTGCTCATGCTCCTCGCTGAGTTGGCGGTGCCTCGCCATGCGTTCCGCGAGCCATGACTCTTCTCGGCCGATGGCATCGGGATGTTCGCCGCGCGCGAAGCCAGCGCGCAGGATGTCTTCGAAGCGTGCGCCCGGGATCATTGCCGACGCGGTTGAAGGATAGAGGTCGCGATAGGCCTGATTGCAGAGGTAGAGCCGGTCCTCCGCGTCATAGATGACGAAGCCGGCGGCGGTGCTGTTGACGGCGTCGCGCAGCAGCGCGTCGGCGCGCTGCGCGCGCTCCCGCGCGTCGATGATCTCGGTCTCGACCGAGGCCGTGCCGCGATAGCCGCCGAAAGCGCCGGCCTCGTCGAAGATCGGCTTGCCGCTGACGGAGAAATGGACATGGCGTCCGCCCGGCGCGGGACGGCGATAGCGGAATTGGTGGAACGGCCGATGCGCGTCGAGATCGGCCTTGTGTGCCCGCCAGAGCGGATCGCGTTCGACATCGGCATCGGCGAGTTCCCATCTTGTCTTGCCGATCGCGCGAAAATTGGTCTCACCCTCGCGCCGGACGACATTGCGCGCATCGCCGATCACGCTCGTGAAGCGGTGGCTTGCGTCGGTCTCCCAAATCAGCTCAGCCGCGATCTCGACCATGTCGTGAAACCGTGCCTCGGCGAGTTGCGCGTCGCGCAGGCGCAGGGTGGCGTCGGCCGCTTGAAGCTGGAGGCGAATGAGCCACAGGACGGAGCCCAGCGCCGCGAGGGCGCCAAGGAGGATGGTGATCGGGCGGCGTTCGACCATGATGAGAGCACCGACGCC
Source organism: Allostellaceae bacterium (assembly GCA_046706015.1). Taxonomy (GTDB): domain Bacteria; phylum Pseudomonadota; class Alphaproteobacteria; order ATCC43930; family CGMCC-115725; genus CAIKMD01. Next base: position 4,647 of record JBJKPV010000151.1, read on the forward strand.
GAGCAGCAGGACAGAAGCGAGCACACTCGCCGTGATTCCGGGCAGCGCAGATCGCCACCCGCCGCCATCGGCCCGCGGCTGCAGACCGGTTTGGCGCCGGTCGATCTCGGCGTTGTTTCGTCCTTTCAACACGCGTCGCGTCTCGGCTGCGAATCTCCGATCGTGAGCACTCACCAAACGAGATTCATCGCGACCGCGGCATGCCTGGGAACAATGGTTGCCTCGGTCCCCCGCGCTCGATCGGAGATGAACCCGCCCCGAATACAATTTTCGGTGGCAGCCGTGATTGTGGGCATTCGGTCTTAAGGAGGTATTAACGATACGGAAGCCAATGCCAAATTGGGCGGCGCAAAGCCGTCGCCCGCCGCGGCTGGCGACAGGTTTGATTAAGCTTTCCGGGGTGATTTCGACGGCAGCCGGTCGGGGCCGCGCGCTCTGTCGCACCCGGCTCTATTCGTCTTTTGACAACCAGTTCCACGTAGGCTTTCACCCTTGCCGCGAGAATTGGGGCGCGGCCCGCGCCCGCGCGCGGCAGTGGGCCCAGAAGGACAGCAGGTATGGCGAAGGCAGGTACGTATCTTCCACCCGAGCTCGACATCGGCTCGTCGCGCGTCTTCAACTGCAATGACATCGCGCGCAAGCTCGAGCATGCCAAGGTCGAGGACCGCTACTTCTTCAAGAATGTGAGCATGAACACAGTCGTGCTCATCAAGGAGCCGTTGGTCGAGGAGCGCGTCGAGCCGCATCCGTCAGGCTTCGCGGTCGGCACCAAGCTCTATATCCCCTACAACGACGCCAATGTTTATGAGGGCGGGCGCTCGGTCTTTTGCCACAGCCGGACGCTGATGGAAGTCCTGAACCAGCATTTCGGCTTTGACGGCGCCAATGCGCCGAAAGAGGACATCGAACGCGATCTCAAGATGCTCAGCGTTCTCGACAAACTGCCCTCGCTCGACGTCTTCCTGATGCGCGACGCGCTCGAGCTTGATGGGCTCAAGGTCAATCCGCATTATTTCGAGATCGAGGAGGCGCAGCGCGCGGCGATCCAGGAATTCATTCGCAGCAAGATCGAGCCGCTGGTCCGGGCCGCCTATGGCAGCGGGCAATCGGTCGCCGACCGGGTCTCGCAGCTCGTCGACAAGATTTGGGAGGCGAAGGATACCGTCGCGCTCGATAATCTGATCAAGGCCTTCCGTCTCCCCGAGGAAGAAGCGCCGGCGATCTTCGCCGCCTGGAAGGGCATCATTTTCTACTGCTACGAATATGAGCGCACGCGCGAGCGCCGCGAATCCCTCGCGCGCTGGCTGAAGGACGGCGCACAGGAACGCGAGCTCGTGCCGAAGGCCAAGCACGACTACATCGACCAGACGCGGCGGGCCGTGATCGAGCGGCTGCGCGAGCACTGGAAGAACGTGGAATCGAGCGCCAGGGAATATGACGCCGCCTATGCCAACTTCGTCGAGAGTTCCAATCCCAGCGGCTTCGTCGAGTTCCTGCGAACCTCGAAGAGCGTCTATTGGCGCATGGGCGATTCCCTCAGCAAGATGAGCCACGTGGTCAATTGCTGGGACATCATGACGAATAGCTTCGCCTCGCGCCGGCTACCTTCCGACCACCTTGAGCCTTTGCTGGTGCTGCTGAAAGGCGTGCTGTCCGGCCACATGGGCAACCGCAAAGCCTCGGCCGCGGCCTAGCCGCGGGAGTGCGTCACGGTAGCGCGGGGGCGGACGCTGCCCCCATACCCAATTTTCTTCGGACCTGCCACACGTCGGCGGGCGCTGTCTCATCAACAATGCGACACGCAGCGCGCTCCCGACGGCTGAGCCAGTAGGGTCTGGCTCTAGCCAAAAAAATAAAATATTATCTTTTATAATCATATATATAACTAATATATCAAGTGTTATAAATTCAAATCGATATATAACGTATTTATACTGTGCACATGAAGATAAAACGCGTCGTTTGAGCGGAAGCCCCTGGCTTCAAATAATTGAGGTGTCTAAGATGATTGTCCGATGTCTCTTTGTCCTTGGATGAGGATAGAAACGCGTGACGGTTGCCGGCGCCCTAATGAAGGGGGCAAAAGGCGTGATTTCCCCGGCCGGTGACGCTTTTCCCTTGCTCAAACCTCGGCCCAGTTTCAATTTGCGTCGTAGAAAATTGCATTGCGGCCGGAATCGGCCAGTCGGAGGAAGAAAATGCCATCCCGCGTGAAGGCGGCGCCGAAGCGAAAGGCAGCGAAGGCGGCGCCAAAGAAGGCGGCCTTGTCCAAGAAGAGTGCAACAAAGGCCACCCTGGCGAACAAGCCGGCGGCGCGTCCGGCACCACGTCCGGTTGCATTGTCGGCGGCGGTCGCGGCGATCGAGACGAGGGCTGCGCCGGTTGCGCGCCCACCGCTTCGGCCGGTGAGTCCGGGTCAGGCTCTGACGGCGCAGCAGGCGGAGGAACGCCGCAAGGCGGCGACACGCAAGCTCTTCGCCCGCATCCGCTCGCTCGAGGCGATCCTTGGCGCTGATCTGCGCAAGCGCGGCAGCCTTCTGCTCTCTCAGGCTGTCGACAAATGGTACGCGGAGGCGACGAGCGCCACCGCGACCGACACGACCATCACCAACGCGGCCCGTGCGGTGATCGCCCATCTCTGATGAATTAGATTATAAACGACCTATAATAATCTGTTTTGAATAATTTATTTTCGAAAAAAAGCCACCTCACTGGGCCGCCATGCTCTTGAACAGCGTCACGCCGCGCAGCAGATCCTCGGCCCGCACGAACTGATAATCCTGGTCCGAGCCGAAGGTGCTGGCATCGAGCCCGACCTCGGCGGCGGTGGGCAGGGGCTTTGCCCCGGGCGGGAGCGCTCCCTTCGCCGGTGTGGCCGAGGATGAGCTCGGCGCTTTAGCGGACGGAGCCGACGGCGATTTTGCGCTCGGGCTGCCGGCCTCCGGGCCCATATTTTTGAACGCGCCGGGCAGATCGGCTTCGCGCTCCGCCGTCGGCCCATGAATCGGCTCGATCCGCGCCGGTTCGACCACGACATTGGGCTCGATGCCCTTGGCCTGGATCGAGCGGCCGGAGGGCGTGTAATAGAGCGCGGTGGTGAGCCGGATAGCGCCGCCGCTGGCCTTGACCGGCAGCACGGTCTGGACCGAGCCCTTGCCGAAGGAGCGCGTGCCGAGCAGCACGGCGCGGTGGTTGTCCTGGAGCGCGCCGGCGACGATCTCCGAGGCCGAGGCCGAGCCGCCATTGATCAGCACCACCATCGGCAAGCCGTGGGTGATGTCGCCGTTGCGCTGCGCGTCGTAGCGGCGGTTGTCGCGCGAGAGGCGGCCGCGGATCGAAACGATCTCGCCCTTGTCGAGGAAATCGTTGGCCACCGCCACGGCTTGGTCGAGCAAGCCGCCGGGATTGTTGCGCAGATCGAGGACGATGCCGACGAGCTTGTGATTTCCGGCCTGCTTCTCGATCGAGCGATAGGCGTGCTCGAGCGCGTCGTCGGTACGCTCGGAGAAATTTGTGATGCGCAAATAGGCGATGTCGTGTCCCTTGAGTGCGGCTTTGACAGGGTCGACTTTGATGTCGGCACGGGTGAGGGTGAGCTCGAAGGTCGGCGTGCCTTGGCGGCGGATGGTGAGTTTCACGTTCGTGCCGATCGGCCCGCGCAGCTTTTCGACCGCCTCGGACAAGGTCATGTCGCTCACCGGCTTGCCGTCGATCGCGACGATGAGGTCGTTGGGCTTCATGCCGGCCTTCGCCGCCGGCGTGTCATCGATCGGCGAGACGACCTTGACGAGGCCGTTCTCCATCGTCACCTGCATGCCGAGCCCGCCGAACTCGCCGCGGGTCTGCACCATCATCTCGCGATATTCCTTGGCGTCCATGTAGCCCGAATGCGGGTCGAGCGAGGCCAGCATGCCCTTGACCGCACCTTCGATCAGATGCTTCTCGCTGACCGGCTCGACATAGCTCGTCTTCACCTCATTATAGATTTCATGAAACATCGTGAGGTTGACGCCGCTGTCGCTGTCGGCGGCGACCACCGGACGGGCGAGCGGCAAAAGGGCGATGAGAGCGGCCGAAGCCAGCAGATTCAGCATACGCATGACGCGGTCCAACCATTGGCAGGGAATCGGGAACCACGGAGTATAGTCGATTCCGTCGCCTCGTCATAAGGTTGCGCCGCGTCGCCGCGGCTTGCTATTCGGCAGCGCTTTGCGCCGGGGTCTCGCGGCGGAAGACGGCCAGAAGCGCCGCCTCGCGCGCCTTGGTGTGGGCGATGCTGCGCTCCTTCACATGGCCGAAGCCGCGAATCCGGCTCGGCAGGTCGGCGATTTCGGTGGTGAGCGCGTGGCTTTCGGGCGTGATCCCGGCGAGCAGTTCCGCGATCACCAGCTCGTACTCGGTGATGAGCCGACGCTCCCGACGCCGTTCCTTTGTATAGCCGAAAATATCGAGTCGCGTGCCGCGCAGCCGGCGCAGCGCCGCAAGGAGCCTGAACACCCACATCACCCACTGACCGTAAGCGCGCTTTTCGAGATGGCCGGTCGCGGGATCGCGACGGGCGAAAAGCGGCGGCGCCAAGTGGAATTGGAGGCGATAAGAACCGCTGAACTGGCGCGCAAGCCGGGCGGCGAAACCGCCGTCGACATAGAGCCGCGCGACCTCGTATTCGTCCTTGTAAGCCATCAGCTTGAAGAGATTGCGTCCAACCGCCTCGGCAAGGCCGCTCCGACCCGGTGCGCGCGCCGATTCGGCCTCGGCCACGCGCGCGACGAGGACGCGGTAACGCCCGGCATAGGCGCGGTCCTGATAGGCTTCGAGACAGCGGGCGCGGCCTGCGATGAGCTCGGCGAGGCTCTCCGGTTTCGGCGGCGATGATATGGGGCGCAGGAAAGCGGCGAGGCGGGTGCGATCATGCGCGGCAAGCCGGCCCCAGGCGAAGACGCGCTTATTGGCCTCGACGGCGACGCCGTTCAGCTCGATCGCGCGCTCGATCGCGTCGAATCTGAGAGGCACCAAGCCCTTTTGAAACGCGTAGCCAAGCATGAACATGTTGGTGGCGATGGAATCACCCATCAACTCGGTCGCGAGCGCCGTCGCATCGAGGATGTCAAGATTGGCGGGGCCAGCCGCGGATTTGAGGCTGCGCTGCATCGCGGCGATCTCGAAATCGATCTCGTTGTCGATGACGAAGGCCGAGGTGGGCTCGACATCGCCGTTGGCGATGACGCGCGTGATGCCGTGCTCGATGGTTGCCAGTGCTTGCGGCGCGCAAGCGACGACCATATCGCAAGCGAGGACCGCGTCGGCGCCGCCTGGCGCGATCCTGACGGCGTGGAGCTCCGCCTGCGTCGGCGCGATGCGGACATGGCTCATGACCGCGCCGTTCTTTTGCGCGAGGCCGGTGAAATCGAGCACGGTGCAGCCCTTGCCGTCGAGATGCGCCGCCATGCCGAGAAGCGCGCCCAAGGTGATAACGCCGGTGCCGCCGATGCCGGTGATAAGAAGGGAATAGGGCGCGCCCGCCGCGGGGATCGTCGGCAGCGGCAACTGAGAGAGGATATGCGATGCGTCCGGCGCGCCCGCGCGCTCGGCCTTGCGCGACGCTCCGCCATGCACCGTGACGAAGCTCGGGCAGAAGCCTTTGAGGCAGGAATAATCCTTGTTGCAACCGGATTGATCGATCATCCGCTTGCGTCCGAACTCGGTCTCGAGCGGTTTGACCGAAACGCAGTTGGATTGATCGGAGCAATCGCCGCAGCCTTCGCATACGGCCTCGTTGATGAAGACGCGCTTGGGCGGATCGGGATAGAGACCGCGCTTGCGGCGGCGACGCTTTTCGGCCGCGCAAGTCTGGTCATAGACCAGCACGGTCAGCCCCGGAATCGCGCGCAGCTCCTTCTGCACCGCGTCGAGAGCGTCGCGATGGCGGATCTCCGCGCCCGGCGCGAAACCGGCATTGGCCGGATATTTCTCCGGCTCGTCGGTGACGACGACGATCTTCCTGGCGCCTTCGGCCGCGACCTCGCGCGTGATCTGCGGCACGCTCGGATGCCCGTCGAGGGGCTGGCCGCCGGTCATGGCGACGGCATCGTTATAAAGGATCTTGTAGGTGATGTTGACGCCGGCGGCGGCCGCGGCGCGGATCGCCAGCAAGCCGCTGTGCTGATAGGTGCCGTCGCCGATGTTCTGGAAGATGTGCTTGTCGGCGGAGAAGGGCGCCTGGCCGATCCAGGCGGCGCCTTCGCCGCCCATATGCGAGAAGGTCGCGGTGTGACGCGAAGGGATGAACTGCGCCATGAAATGACAACCGATGCCGGCGAGCGCGCGGCTGCCTTCCGGCACGCGGGTCGATGTGTTGTGCGGGCAGCCGGAGCAGAAATAGGGGCTGCGCTCGACCGTGACGCCGCCGCCTTCGAGCGGCTGCTCGAAGCTGTCGATGCGGGCGAGGCGCTGGCGCATCAGCTCGCTGTCGATCCCGAGGCGTTTCAGCCGCGCGACGATCGCATGCGCGACCAGCGACGGCGTCAACTCGCCATGGCTCGGCAGCAGCGGCGCGCCCGCCTCGTCGGTCTTGCCGACGACGCTGGGGCGGCGCGACGCCTCGAGATTGTAGAGCAGACGCAGAAGCTGATCCTCGACCAGGCCGCGCTTTTCCTCGACCACCAGCACGTCTTCGAGTCCCACGGCAAAGCGGCGTGCCGCTTCGGCTTCGATCGGCCAGGTGAGGCCCAGCTTCAAGAGCCTTATGCCGAGCGCTTCGGCGGCCGGCTGATCGAGCCCCAGATCGCTCAAGGCTTGACGCACATCGAGATAAGCCTTGCCCGCCGTGACGATGCCGAGCCGTGCGCGCTTCGGCTCGAAGATCAGACGGTCGATCGGATTGGCGCGCGCGAAGGCGGCGACGGCCGCGAGCTTCGGCCCATGCAGGCGCTTTTCCGCCGCCAGAGGCGTATCGGGCCAGCGGATATTGAGCCCGTCATCGGGCGGCGCGAAATCGGCGGGCAGGACGAGCTTCAGGCGGTGCGGGTCGGCATCGACCGAGGCCGAGCTCTCGACCGTCTCGGCGAGCGCCTTGAATCCGACCCAGATGCCGGCATAGCGCGAGAGCGTGAAGCCGAAGATGCCGAAATCGAGATAGTCCTGCACCGTCGCCGGATTGAGCACCGGCATCATCGCCGCTTGGAAGATCGGCTCGCTTTGATGTGCGTTGGTCGAGGAGACGCAGACATGATCGTCGCCCGCGATCGCCAGCACGCCGCCATGCTTGGCCGTGCCGGCGCCATTGGCGTGCTTGAAGGGATCGGTCGAGCGGTCGACGCCCGGACCCTTGCCGTACCAGATCGCGAAGACGCCATCGACCGTGGCGCCGGGAAAGAGTGTCGCCTGCTGACTGCCCCAGACCGCGGTGGCGGCCAGGTCCTCGTTGATGCCCGGCTGGAAATGAATGTTGTGCGCCGCCAGATGCGCGCGCGCCTGCCACAGCGCGAAATCATAAGAGCCCAAGGGCGAGCCGCGATAGCCCGAGATGAAGCCGCCGGTGTTGAGCCCGGCTTCCCGGTCGCGCCAGCGCTGCATCAGCGGCAGCCTGACGAGGGCCTGCGTGCCCGAGAGATAAATCCGCCCCGAGCGCTGCGTGTATTTGTCGTCGAGCGTGACCGCTTTCAGGTCCATCGAGCGAGTCTATGGCGATCAGCCCTGGCTGACAATGCGGATGGCCGCGCGCGGCCTTGACCTTGCGCGGCCCATACCCGAGTTTGTCGCCATGTCGGACGGATCCGGACCCAAGACACCCAGCCTCGCGGCGGTGGTGATCGCGCGCAACGAGGCGGCACAGCTCGGCGCCTGCCTCGAGACGCTGCGCTTTGCCGACGAGGTTGTGGTCGTGCTCGACCGCTCGAGCGATGACTCGGCGGCAATCGCACGGCGCTTCGGTGCGCACGTGATCGAGGGCGCCTGGGAGCGGGAAGGGCCGCGACGCAATGCCGGGCTCGAGGCCTGCGCCAGCGATTGGATCGTCGAGGTCGATGCCGATGAGCGCGTGACGCCGGACTTGGCGCGCGAGATCCGTGCCGCGATGGCAAGCGCCGGCGCGGATATCTTCCTCGTGCCCATGGCCAATCATGTCGGCGCCAAACTCATCATAAATGGCTGGGGCGCCTATAACGGGGTCGCGGCCAAGCCGGTGCTCTTTCGCAAGGGCGCCAAGCGCTGGGGCGAGGGCAGGGTTCATCCCAAGGTGACGTATCGGGGCACGCGCGGCGCCTTACACGAGCGCATGGATCATTTCGTCGATCGCGATATCGCCGACATGATGCGGCGGCTCAACCGCTATACCGATCTCGCCGCGCATGTTGCGATCGAGGCGGGGATCACGCCGTCGCTCGCGTCGGCCTTGCGGCGGATCTTCAGCCGCGGCTGGAAATCCTATGTCGCGCGCAAGGGCTATCGCGAAGGCGCTTACGGCCTTGCGCTGGCGTTGTTCTCGGCGCTCTATCCTCTGCTGATCTATCTGAAGGTGGCAACGCAGGCGCGGGCCGCGGAAAAAAGCACAGGAGAACGAGAAACGTGAAATTCACACGTCGCAGTGGCGATCCGCGACCCATGCCGTGGAGCGAGCGGCTCTATCGCCGCTTCTTCCTCAAATATCACGGGCGTTATCTCATCACCGAGTTGCAGTTGCGTGCCCGGCAGCAAAGCGTCGATTACATCGCCGCCGAAATGGGCGATGCGTTGATCTTAGCCGATCGCTGGGAGCTTTTGGCCTTTGCCGCGCGCGAGGCACAAGCCGCCGGCCTCATGCTCGAATTCGGCGTCGCCGACGGAGCGAGCCTGCGCCACCTCGCGGGCGCAAGCCCGCGCAGCTTTCACGGCTTCGACAGTTTCGAGGGCTTGCCCGAGCATTGGTCGGGCACCTTCGAGCGCAAGGGCAAATTCGGCCGCGGCGGCAGCCTGCCCGAGGTGCCGGCGAGCGTGACCCTGCACAAGGGCTGGTTCGAGCAGACCTTGCCGCCTTTCCTGGCCGCGCATGCCGAGGAGGTCGCGTTTCTGCACGTCGATTGCGACATCTATTC
>JBJKPV010000152.1:0-9720 GCA_046706015.1 Allostellaceae bacterium
CCTCGCGCCGCTTCATCTCGATCGCCTCGCGCGGCGTCTCCTCCAGCCAGCGCCGGATCAATTCGTATTGCGGCACGCATTGGCCGGGAAGGCCCGTTTCGTCGAAAGCGCGGGGCAGCGGCGCTGCCGGGTGCTCGGAATCGCGCATGGACGGGCCCTCCACCGGTACTTCAAACCAGAGGTAGCAAAGCCCGCGCCAGATGCTTCCAGAATCTGGTAACCATTTGTCTTTATTATGTTATACCGCTCGTCCCGACGCCTCGAGGCGAGCCGGCCGGGGGCAAGAGACTGCGATCAAGCCGTCCCTGCTCAAAAAATAGGCGGCAGCGCCAGGCTTGACGGATCGGGTTTTGCCCGGTCCCTATGGCGCGGTCGCCGAATGCGGCCAAAGCGGGTGCCATGCGACGGATCATCGGCCTCTTGCTCGTTCTATTTCTGTTGCTGGCGGCGATCGCCGATCGCCTATCGGTGGTCGAGCTTTTCCTGCGCATGCCGGACTGGATCAAAGCCGGGCTCGGCTGGCTGACGCCGCCGGAAGACTGGCTGATCGCGCGCGCGATTCACCCGCTGCCGCTTGCTTTGGCGCTGATCTTTTTCTTCGCTCTGGTGGTGACGCCGGGCGATCTGCGCCGCTGGCTGAGGCTCGACCGGCCGCGCGCCGAGCGCGCGAATGCCGATATCGACGTCGCCGCATCGCGCGAGGCCCGTTACGAATTCCGCTCGGGCATGGCGCGCTCCTATCGCCGCTATGCCGAGCGCGAGAACATGCCACATGACGCGGCTAGCCTGATCAGGCTGATCGATGCGCTGCGCTTTCCGGCCACTTTCCCGGCGCGCGACAGCGCCGTGCCGCAAGCTGCCTGGCCCGGCGAAGAAGAGCCGCTTTGGCGTTTCATGCGCCGCGTTTTCGGCAATGCGCTCGACCCCGACAGGGATGATCTCCTCGGCGCCGATTACCGGCCCTTTCTCCGCGCGACGCAGGCGAGCGCACAATTCTGGAATGATTGGGCGCGCCAACTGAAGAGAGGTGCGGCGCGCGCGGAGATCGTCGCGCAGGCGCGCGAGATCAAGCTCCTCGCTTTGGCGCAACTTGCCCTGATCGAGCAGATGCCTTGGGACGAAGGCGCGATGAGCGGCCTCTTCGCGCTCGCTCGCGAAACCTGATGCGAGCGCTCAAACGACGAGGGGCCGGGATGCGCCATCCCAGCCCCTCGCGCGATGATTGGTGGAGCCACGGGGATTCGAACCCCGGACCTCTACAATGCCATTGTAGCGCTCTCCCAACTGAGCTATGACCCCAACGAGGCAGCCGGCGAGCGCGCCGCCTTTTTTCCAATTATAGCGCAATCTTACGGACCGGCGAGCCGGAAAACCGTGGGGGAGCGATGGCGCGGTCGGGTGTTGGCGTCGACGTATCGCAAAGGGTGAATCGACCCGCGCCCGAGGCGCTCTACCGGCGGGCCGAGGCGCTCGTTCCCGTCCTCGCGGAGCGCGCAGCCGAATGCGAGGCGCTGCGTTGCTGTCCGCCGCAAACCATCGATGACCTCGCCGCCGCCGGGCTTTTGCAGATCTGCCGGCCGGCGCGCTATGGCGGCTATGAATATGGCTGGGACGTGCTGTGCGAGGTTAACCGCATCCTCGCTCATGGCTGCGGCTCGCAAGCCTGGGTCGCCAATGTGCTCAACGATCACACCCAGCTCGCGGGTGCGTTCTCGCTCGAAATGCAGGAAGAGATCTGGGGTGCGGACCACGAAGCGCGCATCGCCGCGAGCGTCGCGCCCTCGGGCAAAGCGCGGCGCAAAGCGGGCGGCGCCGTCTTGTCGGGACACTTCGCCTTCGCCAGCGGCATCGACCACGCCCATTGGCTCATCTGCGGCGGCATGCTCGAGGGCGGCAACGCGCGGCCGCTCTATGTCGATTTCGTCGTGCCCCGCGGCGCGGCAACGCTGATCGACGATTGGCACGTCGCCGGCTTGGCGGGAACCGGAAGCAAGAGCTTCGCGCTTGACGAGGTGTTCGTGCCCGAACATCGCTTCCAGGATCACATCCACAGCGATGAAGGCACCGGGCCCGGAACCTCGATCAACACCGCCGCGGTGTTTCGTACGCCGCGCAGCTCGGTCGCGGCCTTGGGCTTTGCTGCGCTGGGCGTCGGCATCGGCGAAGCTTTTCTCGAAGCCTATCTCCAGCACACGCGCAAGCGCCCGGGACGCGGCGTCGCACCGAGCGAGCAAGGCAGCACGCAACTGGGTCTCGCCGATGCCTCGGCCCGCATCGACGCGGCGGCCGCGTTCCTCGCACGCCTGACGTCGTTCTGGGTCGCGCGCCTCGAGAGCGGCGGTGCGCTCGACCCGCAAGAAAAATTGAAGACGCGGTTTCACGCCGCCTTCATCGCGCGCATGGCACTTCAAGCGGTGCAGGCGCTTTTCGCTTCGGCCGGCGGGCACGCGATCTTCGAGGCCAATGTGCTGCAACGCCAACTGCGCGATTTGACCGCGGTCGCGACGCATCGCGGCCTCTACCTCGATGAATCGGCGCCCGCCTACGGCAGGAGCGCCTTCGAGCTCGGGCATTTCTGATCGCGCGAAGGGGCGACCTCGCGCCCGAAACACCAAGGGCCCGACCGTTGCCGGCCGGGCCCTTTTCCGCTTCTCAGCGGCGATGCGACGTCACATCCGTGACATCGCGCCGCCGCGATTGGTGGAGCCACGGGGAATCGAACCCCGGACCTCTACAATGCCATTGTAGCGCTCTCCCAGCTGAGCTATGACCCCGCGGCCGCATTCGCGGCCTTTTCCGTCATTCGTCCTCGTCGTCGACGTTCTCGATCACCTCGGCCATGTCGTCTTCGTCCTCGCCGAGTTCCGAGGCGTCTTCGAGGACCTCTTCCTCTTCTTCCTCCTCACCTTCCGCCTCTTCGTCCTCCTCGCCCTCTTCGGACTCGGCGGGCACATCGGCTTCGGTCTCTTCGGTCGCCGCTTCATCGCCGCCAAGATCGGGTTCGATCTCCTCTTCCGCCACCGGCTCGGCGACCACGGGCGCGGTGCGCGTGCGGCGCGTCTTCAGCAGCGCTTCGGGATCGAACGCCGCGCCGCAATGCGGGCAGACGATCGGATCATGGCGCATGTCGTAATAGCGCGTGCCGCAATTCGGGCACAGCCGCTTCGTTCCCCATTCCGGTCTAGCCACGGTTTATCTCCGTCTTGGTCCGACACTCGATCAGGTCCGCGACCCTGCGCGGCCCTTTGCCACGTCGCATCGCCGCTGTCAAAAGCAAAATCACCGCCGCCGCCACGCCTGTTGCCCGCGGACCGCGTGTGGTAGAGACTCCGCAGCCCATGTCAACAGAGCCCGCAACCCCGCTCTCGTCCGGAACGGCCGGTCCGCTCAACGGACGTTGCCGCGTGCCGGGTGACAAATCGATCTCCCACCGCGCCCTTATCCTGGGCGGTCTCGCCGTCGGCCGCACGCGCATCGAAGGCCTGCTGGAGGGCGAGGACGTGCTGTGCACGGCCGGGGCGATGCGCGCGCTCGGCGCGACGATTGCGCGGCAGGGCGACGGCGCCTGGAGCGTAAGTGGCGTCGGCATCGGCGGACTGCAAGAGCCGGATGCGGTGCTCGATCTCGGCAATTCCGGAACCGGAACGCGGCTCTTGATGGGCGTGGCCGCGGGCCACGATCTGACCGCCTTCTTCACCGGCGATGCGTCACTACGCCGGCGCCCGATGGCGCGGGTCAGCGAGCCGCTGCAGCAGATGGGCGCCAAGGTGGTCGCGCGCGCGGGCGGGCGCCTGCCGCTTGCGGTGATCGGCGCCGCCGATCCCCTGCCGATCACCTATGCGACGGCAGTCGCCTCGGCGCAGGTAAAATCGGCGATTCTGCTCGCCGGCCTCGCAGCGCCGGGCGAGACCACGGTGATCGAGCCACTGCCCTCGCGCGACCACACCGAGAATCTGATGCGCCATTTCGGCGCCGCGGTCGCGTCTGCGCCGACGAACGCGGGAGGACGCCGCGTCACACTCAAAGGTCAGCCCGAATTGCGCGCGGCCGATCTCGTGATTCCGGGCGATCCGTCCTCGGCCGCTTTCCCTGCTGTCGCCGCGCTGCTTCTTCCCGGCTCGGCGATCGAAATCACCGGTGTCGGCATCAACCCGCTGCGCGCGGGCCTGTTCGCGACCTTGCGCGAGATGGGCGCCGATATCGCCTTCGTCAACGCGCGCATCGAAGGCGGCGAGCCCGTCGCCGATCTCGCCATCCGCGCCGGCGCGCTCACGGGCGTTACGGTCCCGGCCGAGCGCGCGCCGAGCATGATCGACGAGTATCCGATCCTCGCCGTCGCCGCAGCTTTCGCCAAGGGCCGCACTGTGATGCACGGCCTCGCCGAATTGCGCGTCAAGGAAAGCGACCGGCTCGCCGCGATCGCGAACGGTCTCAAAGCTTGCGGCGTCGCGGCGGTGATCGAAGGCGACAGCCTGATCGTCGACGGCACGGGCGAGCGGCCCGAAGGCGGCGCCGCGGTCAAGGCGGCGCTCGATCACCGCATCGCCATGGCCTTCCTCGTTCTCGGCATGGCGGCACGCCGGCCGGTGCGCATCGATGACGGCGCGACGATCGCGACCAGCTTCCCGGGCTTTCAGGCGCTGATGAACGGGCTGGGCGCGGCCATCGCCGCGGCGCATCCGTGATCATCGCCATCGACGGACCGGCGGCCTCGGGCAAGGGCACCTTGGCGCGGCATCTAGCCGAGCACTACGGCCTCGCTTTCCTTGATACCGGCGGGCTCTATCGCGCGGCCGCGCTGAAGGCGCTGGAGGCCGGCGACGACCCCGCCGATCCAAAGGCGGCTGAAGCCGCCGCCACGCTCGTGCGACCCGAGGATTTGGCCGATCCCCGCCTGCGCCAAGAGCGCGTCGCCGAGGCCGCCTCGATCGTCGCGGCGATTCCTGCGGTCCGGGCCGCGCTCCTCGCCTTTCAGCGCGATTTCGCGCAGCGCCCGCCGGCCGGGTTTCGCGGCGCCGTGCTCGACGGCCGCGACATCGGCACCGTGGTCTGTCCCGAGGCCACCGTAAAGCTCTATGTCACGGCCAGCGCTGAAGCCAGAGCCGCAAGGCGATTCAAAGAGTTGCAGGAAAGCGGCAAGACCGCTATATACCAGCGCGTCCTGCAGGACATCGAGCAGCGTGATGCCCGCGACCGGGAGCGCCTCGCGGCGCCTCTGCGTCGGGCCGCCGACGCCTTCGAGCTAGACACCACGGCGCTTGACGCCGACGCCGCCTTTGAGCGGGCAGTCGATCTGGTCGACCGCAAGCTCGGCCAGGCACCGCGCTAGCATCCCTGCCGGATAACGGGTCCACGCCGCCGCACCCAATCCTGTCGGCGGCCCATGGCATGCCGCGACCCCGGCGGCGGCCATGAAAGGCTTCGGGGAAGGCTTAGGAGACTCGATGGCTGTCGCAACGGAAGCCGTGCAAGGCAAGGAAAGCTTTGCGGCACTCTTGGATGAATCGCTCGGAACCGCTTCCGGGCTCGAAGGGACGGTGGTCAAGGGCCGCGTTCTCGCGGTCGAAAACGACAGCGTGCTGATCGATGTCGGATTGAAATCCGAAGGCCGCGTGCCGTTGAAGGAATTCTCCGTGCCCGGACGGCCGGCCGAGATCAAACCAGGCGACACGGTCGAGGTCTATCTCGAGCGCATGGAGGACAAGAACGGCGAGGCGCAGCTCTCGCGCGAAAAGGCGCGGCGCGAAGAAGCCTGGACTTTGCTCGAGAAGAGCTTCCAAGCCAATGAGCGCGTCAACGGCGTGATTTTCGGCCGCGTCAAAGGCGGCTTCACCGTCGATCTCTCGGGCGCGGTCGCGTTCCTGCCCGGCAGCCAGGTCGATATCCGCCCGGTGCGCGACATCACCCCGCTGCTCGGCACGCCGCAGCCCTTCCAAATCCTCAAGATGGATCGCTCGCGCGGCAACATCGTCGTGTCGCGCCGCGCCGTGCTCGAGGAGAGCCGCGCCGAGGCGCGCTCCGAGCTGGTCGCTTCGCTCAAGGAAGGCCAGATTCTCTCCGGCGTGGTCAAGAACATCACCGATTACGGCGCCTTCGTCGATCTCGGCGGCGTCGACGGCCTGCTGCATGTGACCGACATCGCCTGGCGGCGCATCAATCACCCCTCCGAAGCGCTCCATATCGGCCAGACCGTGAAGGTGCAGGTGATCCGCTTCAACGCCGAGACGCAACGCATCTCGCTCGGCATGAAGCAGCTCGAGGCCGATCCGTGGGAAGGCGTCGAGCTCAAATATCCGGCGGGCGCGCGCTTCAAGGGGCGCGTCACCAACATCACCGATTACGGCGCCTTCGTCGAATTGGAGCCCGGCGTCGAGGGTTTGGTCCATGTCTCGGAGATGAGCTGGACCAAGAAGAACGTTCATCCCGGCAAGATCGTCTCGACCAGCCAGGAGGTCGAGGTGCAGGTGCTCGACGTCGATCCGCAGAAGCGCCGCATCAGCCTCGGCCTCAAGCAATGCATGGCCAACCCGTGGGACGCCTTTCTCGAGAAATATCCGGCCGGCACCGAGCTCGAGGGCGAGATCAAGAACATCACCGAATTCGGCCTCTTCATCGGCCTGCCCGGCGAAATCGACGGCATGGTGCATCTCTCGGATCTCGACTGGAAGCGCCCGGGCGAGCAGGCCGTGCTCGACTATAAGAAGGGCGAGATGGTGAAGGTGCGCGTGCTCGACATCGACGTCGAGAAGGAGCGCATCAGCCTCGGCATCAAGCAGCTCGCAGCCGATCCGCTCGAGGCGAGCGCGGCTGCCTTGAAGAAGGGTAACATCGTGACCTGCACGGTCACATCCGTGACCGATGGCGGCATCGAGGTCGAGCTCGAGGGCGGCATTCCCGGCTTCATCCGCAAGGCCGAGCTGTCGCGCGACCGCGCCGAGCAGCGGCCCGACCGCTTCGCCGTCGGCGAGAAGGTCGACGCGAAGATCACTACCTTCGAGCGCGCGAGCCGCAAGGCCACGCTCTCGATCAAAGCGCGCGAGATCGACGAGGAGAAAGAGGCGATGGCCGAATACGGCTCCTCCGACAGTGGCGCGAGCCTCGGCGACATTCTCGGCGCCGCCATCAATCGCGCGCGCAACGAAAAGGGCGACGAGAAGTGAGCGCGGATGCGGCGCGCACGCCGAGTTCCTTGACGCTCCCGCCCCGGTTTGGCACGCTCGCTCAGCGGCGAACGGACGTGGCCTGGGGAAGGGCGGGGGCATGACGAAATCGGAGCTCATTCAGCGCCTTGCTGAGCGCAACCCGCATCTCTATCAGCGCGACGTCGAGCGCATCGTCAGCACGGTCTTCGACGAGATCTCGAACGCGTTGTCGCGCGGCGACCGCGTCGAGCTGCGCGGCTTCGGCGCGTTCTCGGTCAAGCGGCGCGAGGCGCGGCAAGGCCGCAACCCGCGCACCGGCGCGAGCGTTCACGTCAGCGAGAAGCACATCCCCTTTTTCAAGACCGGCAAGGAAATGCGCGCCCGTCTGAACAGCGAGGCTGGCTGAGCCGCCGCCGGCGTTCCGATCCGCGCGCTGGGGCGAGACGGTGAAACTGGTCCATTGGGTGGTAACGGCGCCCTTGGCGCTCGTTTTCGTTATCTTCGCGGTGGCCAACCGCGATGTCGTGAGCTTGAGCTTCTGGCCCCTTCCGATCGAGCTGCGCGCGCCGGTCTGGACGGTCGTGCTGCTCACGTTGCTGGCCGGCTTCTTCATTGGCGAGTTCGTCGCCTGGATCAATGGCCGTCGCTGGCGCCGCCAAGCGCGCGACAGGGCGCGCCGGATCGAGGCGCTGGAGCGCGAGCTCGCCGCCAACAAGGCGCAAGCCAAGGAACCGGCGCAGGAGCTGAGCCGGACGTGAGCGCGGAAGGCGCGCCAACACGCCCGGGCCGACCCCCGCCATGCTCGATTGACGGCCCGCGTGCGAAAGGCTAGGTCCGCGCCATGCGCGTTTTGGGCTATAGCGAAACCGTCGCGGCGCTCGAATTCCCGGCCTTGGTCGAGGCCTTGCGGCAGGCTTTCCGCAAGGGCGGCATCGAAACCCCGCCGGCCGAGCTCTACACCATCCCCGCGCGCGAGGGCCGAAACGGCGCCCTGATCGTCCTTCCGGCCTGGCAGGCGGGACGGCATTTCGGCGTCAAACTCACAAGCGTCTTTCCCGGCAACGCGGCCCAGCACAAGCCGGCGCGGCACGGCTCGTTCCTCCTCTATGACGGCAAGACCGGCGAGACGCTCGCGCTCTTCGACGGCCAAGCGCTGACCGCGCGCCGCACCGCGGCGGCCTCGGCGCTGGCAGCGAGCTATCTGGCGGCGCCCGATTGCGAACGCATGCTGATGATCGGCACGGGCTTGCTCGCCGCGCATTTGGTCGACGCGCATGCAAGCGTGCGGCCGATCCGCAACGTGCTGATCTGGGGCCGCGACGCGGAGAAGGCAGCACGCTTGGCGCACCGGCTCGATCGCCGCAAGCTCAAAGTCGCGTCAACCGGCGATCTCGCCGCAGCCGCGCGCGGCGCGCACCTCATCTGCTGCGCCACCGCGGCGCATGAGCCAATTCTCAAGGGCGAATGGCTGCAGCCCGGCGTTCACGTCGATCTCGTCGGCGGAAGGACGCCGCAGATGCGCGAGGCGGATGACGAGACCGTGACGCGCGCGCGCATCTTCGTCGACACGCGCGAAGCCGCGGTGAGCGAGGCCGGCGACATCGTCGCGCCGATGGCTGCCGGCGTCATCACCGCCCACGACATCGCCGGCGATCTCTTCGAGCTGACGCGCGGCGAACGTGCCGGACGGCGCTTCCACAATCAGATCACCTTGTTCAAATCGGTCGGCCATTCGCTCGAGGATTTGGCCGGCGCGCAGTTTGGCCTCGACTACGTGATCCGGGGATAGGCGGTGGACCGCAACCCGATCCTGTGCGCGATCGATACGGCCGACTTGGCGCAGGCGCGCCGGATGATCGCGAGTGTTGGCGATGCGGTCGGCGGGGTGAAGCTCGGCCTCGAATTCTTCGTCGCCCACGGCCCCGAGGGCGTGCGCCAAGCCGCCGGCGATGCGTCCGTGTTCCTCGACTTGAAGCTCCACGACATCCCGAACACGGTGGCGGGCGCGGTTCGCGCCGCGCTCGCGCTCGACCCGGCCTTGCTCACGATCCATTGCGCGGGCGGACCGGCGATGCTGCGCGCCGCGGTCGAGGCGCGCGGCGCCAGCCACACCAAACTGCTGGGGGTCACCGTGCTGACCAGCCTCGACGATGCCGATCTCGCCGCCGTCGGGCAAAGCGTGCCAGCCGCCGATCAGGCCCGCCGGCTTGCGTTGTTGGCAAAAGCGGCGGGGCTCGACGGCGTTGTGTGCTCGCCGCACGAGGTCGCGGGTTTGCGCCAAGCTTGCGGCCCGGGCTTCCTGCTGGTCGTGCCCGGCATCCGCCCGGCCGGCGCCGCGACCGGCGATCAGAAGCGCGTGCAAACGCCGCGCGCAGCGATCGAGGCAGGCGCCGATTATCTCGTCATCGGCCGGCCGATCACGGAAGCAAGCGACCCACCGGCAGCCGCGCGCGCGATCCTCGCCGAGCTGCCATGAGCGTCGACGTCAAGATCTGCGGCCTGACCTCGGCCGAGGCCGTCGCCGCTGCCGTCGCGGGCGGCGCGCGCTTTGTGGGATTCGTCTTCTATCCGCCGAGCC
>JBJKPV010000153.1:0-5061 GCA_046706015.1 Allostellaceae bacterium
ACTCGCCTGCGCGCTTTTCTTTCATTTCAGGAAAAAGCTCCAACAGTCCCGCGCGCGACGCCGCGCAGACGCCGCGCTCGGTGATCAGGCCGGTGACGAGCCGCGCGGGCGTCACGTCGAAGGCGTAATTCGCGGCGGGGCTGTTATCGGGCGTGAGCTGTACGCGCAAGGTCACGCCATTATCGGCGCGGCCGGCGATATGCGTAACTTCGCTCGGATCGCGCTCTTCGATGGGAATCTTTTTCACGCCATCATCGAGCGACCAGTCGATCGTCGGCGAGGGCAAGGCGACATAGAAGGGCACATTGTTGTCCTTAGCGGCGAGCGCCTTCAGATAAGTGCCGATCTTGTTGGCGACGTCGCCCGACGCCGTGGTGCGATCGGTGCCGGTGATGCAAAGATCGACGCGTCCGTGCTGCATCAGATGCCCGCCGGCATTGTCGGCGATCACCGTATGCGCGATACCGTGCTGGCCGAGCTCCCAGGCGGTGAGGCTGGCGCCTTGGTTGCGCGGCCGCGTCTCGTCGACCCAGACATGGACCGGAATGCCGCGCTCATGCGCCAGGAAGAACGGCGCCAGCACCGTGCCCCAATCGACGGCGGCGAGCCAGCCGGCATTGCAATGGGTCAAGATCTCGACCCGGCCGCGCTGTTGCTTCTTTGCCCACGCCGCCTCGATCAGCGGCAGCCCTGCCGCGGCGATGCCGCGATTGATCGCCACATCCTCGTCGCAGATCTCTGCCGCGCGCGCATAGGCGCGGACAGCGCGCTCGGCCGGCGGCAACGGCGACAACCTCCGTCGCATGTCATCGAGCGCCCAGCGCAGATTGACCGCAGTCGGCCGCGTCGCCAGCAAGGCTCGGCACGCCGCCTCGAGTGCCCTATCGCTCGCGTCTTCGTTCACGGCGAGCGCGACGCCGTAGGCGGCGGCGGCACCGATCAGCGGCGCGCCGCGCACCAGCATCGCGCGGATGGCATGCGCGGCGTCTTCGAGCGTAGCGAGCCTCTTCGTCACCAGCGCATGCGGCAGGCGGGTCTGGTCGATGATGCCGACGGAGATGCCGTCGGCTTCGAGCGAGATCGTGCGCATCGGCTTGCCGGCGACTTTCATGCGCGCCGTCCGCGGCTCAACCTTGGCGCAGAACGCGGCCGGCAACGGCGTCGAGCCGTGCCAGCACCGCGGGATCGCGCGCCTCCGGCGCGGTGATGAGCGCCGCATCGAGCGCGTGGCGGCAGCCCTCGGGACAGGTCTCGTCCTTTCCCGCGAGCGGCACCACGGCTTTGATCAGCGCCTTTGCCGTCTCGGCGTTCTTCGACAAGGTCTTGAGGATCATCTCGACGGTGACGTGCGCGTGGTCGGGGTGCCAGCAATCGTAATCGGTCACCATGGCCACGGTCGCGTAGCAGATCTCCGCCTCGCGGGCGAGCTTCGCTTCGGGCATGTTGGTCATGCCGATCACGTCGCAATTCCACGGGCCGCGATAGAGATTGCTCTCTGCCACGGTCGAGAATTGCGGCCCCTCGATCACGACATAGGTGCCGCCGCGCGTCATCGCGATCCCGGCCTCGCCCGCCGCCGCGGCGAGGCGATTGCGGAGGCGCCGGCACACCGGATGCCCCAGCGACACATGGGCGACGCAGCCGGTGCCGAAGAAGCTCTTCGGTCGCGCGAAGGTGCGATCGATGAATTGATCGACCAACACGAAGGCGCCCGGCGCGAGCTCTTCCTTGAGGCTACCCACGGCCGAGAGCGAGATAAGATCGGTCACGCCGGCGCGCTTCATCGCGTCGATATTGGCACGGAAATCGATCTCGGTCGGCGGGATGCGGTGCCCACGCCCGTGACGCGGCAGGAAGACGGCGCGCACGCCCGCGAGCTCGCCGAAGCAGAGCGCGTCGGAGGGATCACCGAAGGGTGATTCGACGCGGCGCCATTCGACGTTCGTGATGCCGTCGTTCTGATAAAGCCCGCTGCCGCCGATAATGCCGATGACCGTCATGGGGCCAGTGTCCCAGCCCCGCGGCCCAGCGGCAACCGCTTAATGCACGTCGGCCCAGATCTTGCGTTTGGCGGCGTAGAGAACGCCGGTCATCGCCAGCAGGAAAATGATCACCTTGGCGCCGGTGCGCTTGCGATCCTCGGTATGCGGATCGGCCGCCCAGGCCAGGAAGGTGACGACGTCATGCGCCTCCTGCTGCAAGGTGGCCTTGGTGCCGTCGGTATAGGTCACATCGTCGCCCGACAAAGGCGGCGGCATGGCGATCTGGTTTCCCGGGAAATAGAGGTTGTAGTTCATGTTGTCGCGCACCTTCACGCCAGGTGGCGGCTTCACGAAGCCGTTGAGAAGGTCGTAAACGTAATCGGGCCCGCCTTCGCGCGCATAGACGATCACAGAGAGGTCGGGCGGCAGCGCGCCGTTATGCGCCGCGCGATTCGCCTGATCGTTGGGGAAAGGCGGCACGAAATGATCGGAGGGCCGGCCCGGCCGCTGATACATCTCGCCCTGGTCGTTAGGGCCGTCGGTAACCTGCTTTTGCGCGGCGATTGCCTTGATCGCGTTCTCGGAGAAGCCGATGCCCGAGAGGTCGTGATAGGCGAGCAGGTTCATCGAATGGCAGTTGGAGCAGACCTCGTTGTAGACCTGGAAGCCGCGCTGCAAGGCACCACGATCGAAGGTGCCGAACGGACCATCGAATGACCAGTATTGATGCGGCAGCGCTTGCGTCCCCTCGTCCTGGGCGCGGGCGCCAGGCGCGACAAAGAGCGCGAGGCCGATGACGGCGACAGCGAGCTTGCGCATCAGGGCTTCTCCATCGGCGCCGAGGCGCCGGCGAGTTTGCCGCCGCCTTTGGTGACCGCGGCGCTGATGCTGGTCGGCAGCGGCAGCGGACGCTCGAACACGCCGATCAAAGGGAGCAGCACGAGGAAGTGGAGGAAGTAATAGAGCGTCGCCAGACGGCCGAGCATGATATAGAAACCCTCCGGCCGGTGCGCGCCGACATAGCCCAATACGAAGACGTCGATCACGAGGAGCCAGAAGACCCATTTATAGATCGGGCGGAAGCGCGAGCTCCTCACCGGCGAGGTGTCGAGCCAGGGCAGGACGAACAGAATGAAGATCGACGAGAACATGGCGATGACGCCGGCCAGCTTCGCCTTGATGAAGAGGATGTCCGGCACCGAGCGGAGCATCGCGTAGAAAGGCAGGAAGTACCATTCCGGCACGATCTCGGGCGGGGTCTGGAGCGGATTGGCCGGAATGTAGTTCTGCGGATCGCCGAGCGCGTTCGGGAAATAGAACACCATGATCGCGAAGATGATCAGGAAGACGCCGAGGCCGAAGGCGTCCTTCACCGTGTAATAGGGATGGAAGGGAATGCTGTCCTGCGGTCCCTTGCGGTCGATGCCGAGCGGATTGTTCGAACCGTGGGTGTGAAGCGCGATCAGGTGCAGCCCGACCAGGCCCAGAATGATGAAGGGCAACAGATAGTGCAGCGCGTAGAAGCGGTTGAGCGTCGGATTGCCGACCGCGAAGCCGCCCCAGAGCCAGGTGACGATATCGTTGCCGACGATCGGAATAGCGGAGAAGAGGTTGGTGATGACGGTCGCGCCCCAATAGCTCATCTGCCCCCAGGGCAGCACATAGCCCATGAACGCGGTGGCCATCATGGTGAGCAGGATCACCACGCCGATCATCCACAGCAGCTCGCGCGGCTGCTTGTAGGAGCCGTAATAGAGGCCGCGGAAGATGTGGATATAGGTGACGATGAAGAAGAACGACGCGCCGTTCATATGAATGTAGCGCATCAGCCAGCCGTAATTCACCTCGCGCATGATGCGCTCGACCGAATCGAAGGCGAGGTTGATGTTCGGCGTGTATTCCATCGCGAGGAAGATGCCGGTGGTGATCATGATCACCAGCATGACCCCGGCGAGGGAGCCAAAATTCCACCAATAGCTCAGATTCTTGGGCGTCGGATATTCATGCAGCTCGTGCTGCATATAAGTGAAGACGGGCAGGCGGTGGTCGATCCACCGCACGACCTTGCTTTGCGACTGCGGAGCGGTCATGTCGGGATCTTCCTACTAAATCTGCTCGATCGCGTTGAAGTCGAAATTGGCGTTCGGCGGATTCTCGCCGATGCGCACGACCTTGTCGGTGACGAAGTGATAGGGCGGGACCGGCAGATTGTAGGGCGCCGGCACGTTCTGGAACACCCGACCGGAGAGATCGTAGCGCGAGCCGTGACAGGGACAGAAATAGCCGCCCGGCCAGGACGGCCCGAGAAAGCCGCCCGGCTGCGGCGTGTATTCCGGAATGCAGCCGAGATGGGTGCAGATACCGACCAGCACGAGATATTCCGGCTTGATCGAGCGATAGACGTTCTTGGCGTAAGCGCCCTGCTGGAATGCATCCGAATTCGGATCGCGCAGTTCGCTCGCGTCCTTGTCGGCCTTCAACTCGTTGATCTGGGCCTCGGTACGGTGGACGAGGAAGATCGGCCGGCTGCGCCACAGCACGATGATCTGCTGGCCTGGCTGGATCGCCGAGACGTCGATATCGATCGGCGCGCCGGCGGCCAGCGTGTCCTCAGCCGGGTTCATGCTTGAAATCAACGGCCAGACCGCGCAGGCCGCGCCAATGCCGGCGACGGCGGTCGCGGCGATCGACAGGAAATCGCGTCTTGTCCCGCCCTCATGGGCATGCGCATCCATCGGGCCGGGTTGCGCGGTTTCCGCCATGGACTTCCCTCTCTTTAAACCTTCCCCACCGCCCGAAACCTGTGCTGGGGAATCGGGCACGCAACGGCATCGTCGACAATGCCGCCCGCGGCGGAAGCTATACTGTTGAACGGATGCGGCTATGCGACATCCTGCCGCACGAAGAGGAGACAAACAAGCGATGCGGCTCGCACTTTACGAGCCCGACATTCCGCAGAACACCGCGGCCATTCTGCGCCTCGGCGCCTGCCTCGGGGTGGCGGTCGATCTGATCGAGCCGATGGGCTTTTTGTGGGAGGACCGCCGCCTGAAGCGCGCCGGAATGGACTATCTCGACC
>JBJKPV010000154.1:0-3307 GCA_046706015.1 Allostellaceae bacterium
GGCAGCGAGGCCGAGCGCCTGCTGACGCAGGTGAAGGCCGAGCTCGCCGCCGGCGGCTGAGCACAGGCTCGCGCGCCATGCAAGGTTTCGCCGAGCCGCCGCAGACGCCCGAGGAGGGCGGGCGCCTTTATCAGAACATCATGTATTTCGCCCGCGCCCTGCGCGCGGCGGGAATGCCGATCGGTCCGGGCAAGGTGCTCGACGCGCTGCAGGCCGTGCGTGCGGTCGGGCTCCAGGACCGGCGCGATTTCTACTGGACCTTGCACGCGGTCTTCGTCAACCGCCACGACCAGGAAGAGCTTTTCGATCAGGCGTTTCACATTTTTTGGCGCAACCCTCAGCTTTTGGAAAAGATGTTGGCGCTGATGCTGCCGGGCTTCGGGCCGCAGGAGCCGGAGGAAGGCCAGGAAATGAATCGCCGCCTCGCCGAGGCGCTGCACGGCGACGGCGAAGGAAAAGAGGAAGAAGGCGAGACCGAGATCGAGCTCGATTCGGCAATGACCTTCTCGGCGCAGGAAGCGTTGCGCGAGATGGATTTCGAGAAGATGTCGAACGAAGAGGTGGCACGGGCGAAGAAGGCGATCGAGAGGCTGGCGCTCCCCTTGGCCGATCTGCCGACGCGGCGTTTTTCGCCCGATACGCGCGGCTCGCGCATCGACATGCGCGCCACGATGCGGGCCCAACTTCGCTCGGGCGCGATGATCGCGCTCCGGCGCAAGAAGCGACGCACAAGGCCGCCGCCGCTCGTCGTGCTATGCGACATTTCCGGCTCGATGAGCCGCTACAGCCGCGTCTTCCTCCACTTCATGCACGCGATCACCAATGACCGCGACCGCGTGCATACGTTTCTTTTCGGGACGCGGCTATCCAACGTCACCCGCTATCTGCGCTACAAGGATATCGACATCGCGCTCGACAAGGTGGCACAGGTGGTCGAGGACTGGTCGGGTGGCACCCGTATCGGTCAATGCCTGGCGGAATTCAATCGCCGCTGGTCGCGCCGCGTCCTCGGCCAGGGGGCGATCGTACTTTTGATCACGGATGGCTTGGATCGGGACGCCGGAGCCGGTATATCCCAAGAGATAGAGCGGTTGCACAAATCCTGCCGCAGGCTGATTTGGCTCAATCCGCTGTTGCGTTACGAGGCGTTTGCGCCCAAATCATTAGGTATGCGGGCGATCCTGCCCCATGTCGACGAGTTTCGCCCGGTGCACAACCTGGAGAGTCTCGACGAGTTGGTGAAGGCGTTGATGAGGCCCGGTCCGCGTCGGCTCGAAGCCGCCGCCGCCTGGCGCGAAGCAGGGTAAGGACATGAACGACAACCAAGAGATTCTTGATCAGGCAAGCAAGTGGAAGGCCGAGGGCAAGGGCGTGGCGCTGGCGACGGTCGTGACCACCTGGGGCTCCTCGCCGCGCCCCGTGGGCTCGAAGCTCGTGGTCGACGATGACGGCGCGTTCCTGGGCTCGGTCTCGGGCGGCTGCGTCGAGGGCGCGGTCATCGGCGAAGCGCAGAGCGCGATCAAGGACGGCAAGCCGCGCCTTCTCTCCTTCCGCGTGACCAATGAGCAGGCCTGGGACGTTGGGCTTGCTTGCGGCGGCAAGATCCAGGTCTTCGTGGAGCGCGTGGAATGAAGCTCGGCTATCTGGAGAAGGCGATCGCCGCCAGCCGCGCCGGCGTGCCGGCCGCGATCGCGACCAATCTCACCTCCGGCCTGCAAAGCCTCGTCGAGGGCGGCAAGCCGACGGGCAATCTGCCGATCGACGAGACGATCAAGGCCGGCCTCGACAAGGCTTTCGTCGAAGACCGCAGCACCACGATCGCAACCTCCTCGGGCGAGGTGTTCATCGAAGTGTTCAACCCGTCGCTGCGCTGCTTCATCGTCGGCGCGGTGCACATCGCCCAGCCCCTCGCGCGCATGGCGGCGATGCTCGATTACCGGGTCACGGTGATCGATCCGCGCACCGCTTTCGCGACCGACGCGCGTTTTCCCGAGATCGAGCTTTCGACCGAGTGGCCGGATGAGGCCTTGCAGCGGCTGAAGCCCGACAAGCGCAGCGCCGTGATTACCTTGACCCACGATCCGAAGCTCGACGATCCGGCGCTTGCCGAGGCGCTCAAATCCGACGCTTTCTATATCGGCGCCCTGGGATCTCGGAAAACCCATGCCGCGCGGCTGCGCCGGCTTGGCGAGCTCGGCTTCAAGGAAGCGGATTTCGCCCGCATCCACGGGCCCGTCGGTCTCAATATCGGCGCCATCTCCCCGGCCGAAATCGCGGTCGCGATCCTCGGCCAGGTGACCTCGGTGCTGCGCGCCGACCGGCTCAAGCAGCGCGACGCGGCATGAAATTCGGCGCAACGCCGCTCGACGAAGCGGAAGGCGCCATCCTCGCGCACAGCGTCAAGATCGGCGCGCGCGCTCTGAAGAAAGGTCGGCCGCTCACCGCCGCCGATGTTGCCGCGCTCAAAGCGGCGGGGCGCTCGAGCGTCATCGCCGCGCGGCTCGAGCCGGGCGACATCGGCGAAAACGAGGCCGCCGACCGCATCGCCGCAGCACTGAGTTGCCCCGGCGTTACGTCCGCGCGAGCCTTCACCGGCCGCGCCAATTTCTACGCAGGCGCGGCGGGGCTGTGCCTCGTCGATCGCGCCGCAGTCGACCGCTTCAATCTGGGCGATGAGGCGGTCACCATCGCGACCTTGGAGCCCGAGACCGTGGTCGAGGCGAAGCAGATGGTGGCGACGGTCAAGATCATTCCCTTCGCCGTCCGTACCGAGGCGCTCGATGCCGCGATCGCCACCCTCGCCGGGCCCCTCTTCCAGGTCGCGCCGTTCAAGCCTCACCGCGTCGCTCTGATCCAAACCACCCTGCCGGGCCTCAAGGAATCGATCCTCGATAAGACCGTCGAGACCACCCGCGACCGGCTCGAAGCCCTCGGCAGCACGCTCGATTGGGAGCGTCGCGCGCCGCACGAGGAAGCGGCGCTGGCACCGGTCGTCTCCGACGTTTTGAAGCAGGGCGCCGAGCTGGTCCTCGTCGCCGGCGCCTCGGCGATTCTCGACCGGCGCGACGTCATCCCGGCCGCGGTGACCGCCTTGGGCGGGGAAATCGAGCATTTCGGCATGCCCGTCGATCCGGGCAATCTGCTGCTCACCGCGCGCGTTGCCGGCGTCCCGGTGCTGGGACTGCCTGGCTGCGCCCGCTCGCCCAAGGTCAACGGGTTCGATTGGGTGCTGCGCCGCCTTGCCGCCGGCCTGCCAGCCGATGCTGCGGTGATTCGTCGCATGGGGGTCGGCGGACTATTGAGCGAG
>JBJKPV010000155.1:0-6246 GCA_046706015.1 Allostellaceae bacterium
TCCGCAGCGGCTTCATCGGCAAGGCGAGCCCGGTGCATTTCTTCTGGGGCAGCTTCGATCTCGCGGTGACGCGGTTCTCCGGGCGGCGCGCGCCGCGCCATCCGGGCGGCGTGCCGGGCCTGCCCGACGCGGTGACGCGCGAAGCCTATTCGCACGAAGTGTCGAGCGCCGGCATCTGGCCCGGCAACGATGCGTTCCCGCGCGCGGCGTTTTATTCCTACGCCTATCCCGAGCCCAAGGGCTTTCGCGAGCGGACGATGCCGAAGGGCGCGTCGTTCGAGCCGGGCTTGGGCGAGTTCATCCTGCCTTACGACATGATGCGCGCGGCGGAAGATCCCGAGGCGCTGCTGCTGGAATTCTTGGAGGCGAGCTACGAGGCGGCGGCGGAAGCGGGAAACTGGGACCGCGGCGCGCTCGATTGCGCGCTCGGCGTGCCGGGACGCCCGCGGAAGGTTTAGCGCGGGGGCGCGGGCGGGGGGCATTGCACATGGCATCGGCCGATGCAGATCGGTGGTGCGTCCCTCGACAAGCTCGGGATGAGGTGAAATGGGAAATCGCATCGGCGGTCGATGCCCGAACTACTTTACCTCATCCTGAGCGGAGCGAAGCGTAGTCGAAGGACGCACCACCGGGTTTGCAGCTTTGGTCGACCCAGCGACGCTTCGCGCCTCGTCGTCTTCTCTCTCTTCAGCGAAAGACTCTCTCATGACGCCGCGGCAATTGCGCTTCGTCGAGGAATATGCGCGCCTCAAAAACGCCGCCGAGGCGGCGCGGCGCGCGGGCTATTCGCCCTTCAACGCCGCCGTGCGCGGCGCGACCTTGCTGCGCACGGCTTCGGTGGCCGCGGCGTTGCGCGAAAGAGGCATCGATGTGCCCGCGGCGCGCGCCGAGCCGCGCTCCTTCTGCCGCGACCGCGCCGGGCTGACGCAACGGCAGCGTAAGTTCGTCGATCAGTATTTGATCCTTGGCAACGCCGCCGAGGCGGCGCGGCGCGCCGGCTATGCCGCGGGCACGGTCAAAGCCGCGGGCTCGTCGCTGAAGCGCGCGCCCAAGATCGTCGCGGCGATCGCGGCGGCCAACGCGGCCCGCGCCAAGCGCACCAGCATCGACGCCGACCGCGTGCTCGAGGAGGTGGCGCGGCTCTCCTTCGTCGATCCCGCGAGCCTGATCGATTGGAGCGGCGAGAGCTTGCGCCTGCGCGCGGCCGAGGAGATCGCGCCCGAGGATCGCGCGGCGCTGGCCGCGGTGAGCTTAAGCACGAGTCAGTCGGGCAAGCGGATGACGGTCAAGCTCTTCGACAAGCCGCGCCTGCTCGCGCTGCTGATGAAGCATCTCGGGATCGAGAAGCCCAAGGCGCAAGCCGAGAAGCCCGAATGGGAACAGCGCGACTATCGCGCGGAGCTGCGCCGTCGCTTGGCGCGCTTCATGGGCGAGGATGAGGGCGGGAGCGGGTGAGGGGTGAACTGCCCCGCCCCCTACAGCTTGAACACGCGCTTGGCGTTCTCGCTGTAGAGCTTGCGCTTGTCGCTGTCGGCGATGGGCGCGGCGTCGATCGCGGCGACGCTGTCATGCACATTCTCGAACGGGTAGTCGGCGGCGAAGAGCACGTTGTCGATGCCGAGCGTGTCGATGGTGAGGCGCAAGGGGGCGACGAAATTCATGCCGCTGGTGGTGACGGCGAGGTTGTCGCGGACATAATCGCTGGGCTTGCGCTGCAAGGACGGCGTGCGGCCGGCCATGTCGTGCTCCCAGAAATAGCGGTTGTCGATGCGGTCCAAATGGAAGGGCAGGCCCTCGCCCATATGGCCGATGACGATCTTCAAACGCGGGAAGCGGTCGAAGACGCCGTTGCCGATGAGGCGGATGACATGCGTGCCGGTCTCGGCCGCCCAGGACCAGCCGACCTTGAAGCCGAACACCTCGAAGGGCTTGATCATCTGCGGCGAGGGATCGCGCGGGTGGATGTAGAGCGGCACGTCGAGCGCCTGGAGCACTTCGAAGATGGGAAAGAATTTCGGATCGTCGAGATATTCGCCGCGCGAATGCGAGTTGATGACCGCGCCTTTGAGGCCCTTCTTCGTCACCGCGCGCTCGATCTCGCGCGCGGCGCGCTCCGGGTCCAAGGGCGCGAAGCCCGCGAGCCCGGCGAGGCGCCCGGGATATTTCGCCGCCGCCGCGCTCATGCGGTCATTGGCGAGCGCGTAGATCTCGTTGCCTTCGACCGGATCGATGTCCTGGAGGCCGATCGAGGCGGGGACGCAGACCTGGCAGGCGATGCCGTCCTCGTCCATCGCCTCGATGCGGCCATCGCCGAGATCGAGCAGCGAGCGGAAGACGTAATCCTGCGCCGGCGTGCCCGTGTTGCTGCGCGGCGGCGTGGTCTTCAACCGTACCGCCATCATCTCCGGGATGGTGTAGCCTTCCTCGACGGCAATGCGCTCGAAGCGCTGCGGGCTCATGCTCATGCGCGGTTCCTCCCCTTTTGGCGGCGCGGTCAGGTGCCGGTCTTTTGCAGATGCGCGTCGCGGTGGCGGAAGAGCTCCTCGTCGGCATAGCCCATGGTCTGGGGCTTGCCCGCGGCGAGCATGACCTGGAGATAGACCGGCTCGAGGCTGTCGTTCTGGAAGCCGTGAATGACGCCGGCGGGGCAGGCAAAGCACTCCCACGGTCCCAAGCGCTCGGAGACGCGATGGCCGGTCTCGTCCTCGACGAAGACGGTGAGGATGCCTTGGAGGACGAAGAACGCTTCCTGGCATTCATGGGTGTGCGGCGCGTTGCCCTGGCCCGGCGGCACGAAGATGACGCTCAAGGTGAAGCTTTCCGCCGGGACGCTGCTCGCGTCGTCATGCTTGCCCGAGGCGCCGGCGCCGATGAAGCGATGCTGCGCGCGGCGGTAGCCTTCGATCTTCGCGTCCTCGAAGGCGTTCCAATCCGCCGTCTTGTCGCGAAAGCGCACGATGTAGCGCTGGGCGATCTCTTCGGGCGAGAGCTTCGCCACCTCTTGCGGCATGGTGTGTCGGGCAACGGGCATCGTGTCTTCCTCCTCGAAAGCGCGGGGCGGCGATGCGAGCCGGGTTGCCCCGGTCTTTCCCGCCGCTGGTGCCATCGTCCGATTTTTTTGAGCGCCGAGCAAGGCGGATGCGGCGGCAGGACGGTTTGTTCTACCGCGCGGGAGCTGAGAATCACCCCCCACCCGCGACGCTCTGCGTCGCTTCCCTCCCACTCAAGGGGGGGGTTATTCGATTAAGCCGAGCGCACCTCGCGCAGGAACTCGTCGACCTCGCGCTTCAAGAGCTCGCTGTTCTTGCTGAGCTCGCTCGCGGCGGTCAGCAGCTGCGTCGCCGCCGCGCCGGTCGCCTGCGCCGCTTCGTTGACCGAGGCGATATTGGCCGAGACTTCCGAGGTGCCGGACGAGGCCTGCTGAATATTGCGCGCGATCTCCTGGGTCGCGGCACCCTGCTCCTCGACGGCGGCGGCGATGGTGGTCGCGCTCTCGCTCACCTTGGCGATCGTGCCGGTCATGCTCGCGATCGCCTGAACCGAGGTTTGCGTCGCGTCCTGGATCCCCTTGATCTGCGCCGAGATCTCGTCGGTCGCCTTGGCGGTCTGGTTGGCGAGCGATTTCACCTCCGACGCGACCACGGCGAAGCCTTTGCCGGCATCGCCGGCGCGCGCCGCCTCGATCGTCGCGTTCAAGGCGAGGAGATTGGTCTGGCTCGCGATCTGATTGATGAGCTGCACCACCTCGCCGATCTTCTCGGCCGCCAAGGACAGCGCCTGGACCTCGTCATTGGTGCGCTTGGCATGCGCCACCGCGTCGTCGATGATCCGGGTCGAGTTGCCGACCTGCTGATTGATCTCGTTGATCGAGGCGGAGAGCTCCTCGGTCGCGCTCGCCACCGTGTTGACGTTCTGCGAGGCCTGCTCGGAGGCGGCCGCGACCGTGTGCGACTGGCGCGAGGTCTCCTCCGAGGTCGAGGACATGGACTGCGCCGTCGCCTGAAGCTCGGTCGAGGCGGTCGAGACGGTCTTCACCACCTCGCCGATCATGGTCTCGAAGCGCTCGACGCTCGCCTCGACCTTCTTGGCGCGATCGAGCTGGCGCCGCTGCTCTTGCTGCTGCTCGGCGCGCAGGCGCTCGGTCTCGATCATGTTGTCCTTGAAGACCTGCATCGCCTGGGCGAGTGCGCCGATCTCGTCGCGGCGCTCGACGCCGCTCACGGCGACGGCGGTGTCGCCGCGGGCGAGATCGCCGAGCACGCCGATCATGCGGGTCAAGGGCCGCGACACGCTGCGCTCCATCACCACGAGGAAGACGATCACCGCGGCGGCGGCGACGCCGACCAGCAGCAGGATCGCCATCGTGCTGGTGCGGTTGACGTCGTCTTTCGCCGACTTGGCCTGGGCCGCGGCGAGCGCGACGAGGCGCTCGCGTGCCTTGGTCAAGAGCTCGGTCGGCGCGCGGTCGATGCCGGCCACGGCCTTGTCGCCGGCGCTGCTGTCGAAATCATGCGCCTTGAATTGCTCGAGCCCGCGGCGATAGGCCTCGCCCATCGTCTGATGCGCGGTGAGGAACTGGGTCAGCAACTGCAGCGCTTGCGGATCGTCGATGCCGCGGCTCAGCCTCTCGCCCTCGTTGCGCACGTCGCGCTCGCGCTGTTGGAAATTGCCCCAATATTTCGCGAGCGCGTCGGGCGCCTTGCCGCGCAGAAGCGTGTCCTTCCATTCCTGGACCTGCTTCTTGAAGTCGGCTTCCATCGCCTCGACCGCAATGGCGTGGTTCTGGCTCGCCATCACCTCGGTCTCGAAGCGCTGGAGCCCGGCATAGAACGCCCAGAAGCCGCCCGCCGAAGCGGCCAGCATGAGGAACGCGCTGATCCCGAAGAGAAGCAGCGTCTTTCCGCGTACGCCCAATGAAAGGTGCATTTTTGATCCCCGTTTACCGTGGCGTTGATACAAATTTCGCTAGCAATCGGTCTCACAAAAAAGATCGAAAGAACCGTCAACGCGCGCGGCGGAGACGGTCTCCGAGCTGTGTGCAGGCCCGCGGCTCTTCGTCGCGGCAATCACGCGCGCCACGGAATCCAACAGCGCTTCCGCGTTGATCGGCTTCGTAAAGACCATGCGCGCGCCCAGCTCTACGACGCAGCGAAGCATCTGGTCTCGAACCGCGGAGGCGCCGCTGATCGCGAAGACCGGCGGGCTTTCGCGCGTCATCGCCACCGCCTTCAACACCTCGAATCCGTCCGTGTCCGGCATGACCATGTCCGTGATCACGAGGCGCGCGGCCGCGATCGCCGACGAGCCCAGCGCCGCGGCCGCGCTGGCGAAGGGCTTCGCGTCGTAGCCGGCGCGATAGAGCAGCGCGGCGAGATAGGCGAGATGGTCCTTGTCGTCATCGATGACGACGATGGTGGCGCGTTTGGTCGGTTCCATGCCGGCCAATCTGCACCGCGGCCGCGACAGGGCGAGGGTTCGAAGGGATAGCGCCGGTGGTGCGAAAGGGTGGTCGAGGATGTGCGGCACCCCATACTTTCGCCATCCGACCCCATACCGACGAACGCCCACGGGAACGTCGAAGCCGGAATAGTGTGCTGCCTCGGGGAACGCCAATCCGATGCACCTGAGCCTTTCAGACGCTGCCATCCGCTTTTTCCAGAACGTGTCCGTCTTGATCGTCGGAACGGTCGGGTACGCGTGGCTGCGCAACGCCCTGGCGAACGCTGCAACGGCGCCGCGCGTGCTGGCCGAAGGAAGCTGCGGCTCGCTGCTTGCGATCTTGTGCATGGTCGCGCCGTTTACGATCTCGCCCGGCATCCAACTCGATGCCCGCAATGCCATCATCGCCCTGGTCGCCATATTTGGCGGGCCGCTCGCCGGCGCGATCACGACGGCCAGTGCCGTTGCCTATCGTCTATGGCTGGGCGGCCAGGGTGCATCGGGCGGCACGGTCGGTGCCATCGCGGCCTATGCTTTCGCCTTGCTTCTCGCAAATTGGCTCAAACAGACCAAGCAGGATTTGCGCTACAAGCACCTCGCCTTCCTCGCAGCCGCCGTCGCCCTGTCGATGCTCCTGGCGCTGCTGGTCTATCCGGCTGCGGTCGCCTTTCTCATCTTGCAGAAAGGGGGACTTCCCGGGCTGACGATCGTTCCCGGCGCGACTTTCGTTCTGGGCGCGATCGTGCTGCTGTTCGAGCGCGGGCGCCTCGCCGAGGAGGCGCTGGCGCAAAGCGAAGCGCGTTTGCG
>JBJKPV010000156.1:0-2670 GCA_046706015.1 Allostellaceae bacterium
GCGCCATGTCGAAAACGCGCTCGAGCAGATCAAGAACCAGAAGGTCGACAGCGCGGCCGCCGAGTAGCGCCGCCCTCGCCGCTTTGCGCGCGGCTCAGGGCCGCAGCAGCAGCTTTCCCATCACCGCACCGCTCTCGAAGAGATCATGCGCCTCGCGCGCGTGCTCGAGCGGGATGGCGTGATCGATCCGCGGCTTGATCTCGCGTCGGCCCAAACGATCGATGAGCCAGCGCATGCCTTCCTGGCGCGGCTCGGGCCAGTGATCATAGACATGCATCGAGAAGACGCGCAGTGCGAGGTTCTTGGCCGACTGCGCGCGCAGCGCCGAATAGACATCGCCCGAAGGCTTGCCAGCGAGCTGGCCATAGCTCACCAGCGTGCCGTAAGGCGCGAGCATGGCGAAGTTCTTCACGAAGTCCGGGCCGCCGGCGAAATCCATGATGAAATCGACGCCCTTGCCGCCGGTCGACGCCATGACCGAAGCGCCGATATCGTCGCGCTTGCGGTCGATGACATGGGCGACGCCGAAGCTCTTGATGAAAGCGAGTTTCTTTTGATCGCCGCCGATGCCGATGACCTGAAGCCCGGCGTGAAGCGCGAGATCGACCAGCGCGCTGCCGGTGCCGCCGGCCGCGCCCTGGATCAGCACCGATTGCCCTTGCTTGAAGGCGATGCAGTCATAGAGCAGGTGATAGGCGACCTGGTAATTGGCGAGCGCCGCGGCCTGATCCATGTCGGCGCCGTCGGGCAGCGCATAGACCGATTGCTCGGGCGTGGCGTTGTAGTCGGCATAGCAGCCGCCGCGATGCGGCCGGTCGCGCGCCGAGACGACCACGCGCTGGCCTTGCTTGAAGCGGGTGACGCCCGGCCCCACCGCCTCGACCACGCCGCTCATCTCGGTGCCGGGCGTGCCGGGCAGCGGCGGCATCCAATTGTAAGTCCCGCGCCGGATCATGATGTCGGGCATGCCGACGCCGATCGCCACGGCGCGTACCAGTACCTCGCCCGCTTTGGGCGCGGGCTTCGACACCTCGACGATCTCGAGCACCGAAGACGGGCCCGGCGTCTTGAACTGAACGAGCTTCATGGCGCGATCCTCCCCTCTTTGGCGCGCCCTTCAGAGCGGGCGCGCTGCCAAGGCCGAGCCTAGCGCAAGAAGCGCGCGCCGCGTATCGCCGGCCAAGCGCAACAGCGCCGGGATCTGACGCGGGTTCCGCAGGACCGACAAGAGCACGCGATTAAGCGCCGGCCGGCCGCTCGCATCGAGGCCGATGAGCGCCGCCTCAGGCAAAGCGCGCGACGCCGGATCGGCAATGGCGCGCAGCACGAGGAAGGGCTTGCCGGCACGCGATGCCGCGCGCGCCACCAGATGGCTTTCGAGATCGATCGCGATCGCGCCGGTCGCGGCGTGGAGCGCTTCCTTGCGCGCGGACGAGGCGGCCGGCGCGCTGGCCCCCAGCACATCGCCCGAAGCGGCACGAAGTCCCGATGCGGCGAGCGTGGCTTCGGCCCGCGCGCGGCGCGCTTCGTCGACCGCGAGGCGCGATCCATCTTCGGCGATCACCGCCCGCGGCAGAAGCAAGCTTCCGGGAACGAGATCGGGCGCGAGCGCGCCGGCAATGCCGAAGCTGAGGAGTGCATCGGCGCCTTCGGCGATGAGGCGCCCGGCCGCTTCCAGGACTTGCGCTTCGATGCCGCCGGTGGCCACCGCATCGAGACCATGGCGACGCGCGATCCGCGCCTCGGCCGCGAGGCCGGTGATCGCGGCGATTGCCATCAGAGACCGTAGGCGTAGTCCGACCGGTTGCCGCGCATGAGATTGCGGTAACGCGCCAGCGCCCAGAGCGGGAAATAGGCACGATAGCCGTGGTAGCGCAGATAAAAGACGCGCGGGAAGCCGACCGCGGTGAATTCTTCCTCGTCCCAGAGCCCGTGGGCGCGCTGCGCCGCCAAGAGATAGCCGATGCCGCGCGCGACGCTCGGATGCGCGACCTCGCCAGCCGCCATCAGCGCCAACACCGCCCAGGCGGTTTGCGAAGCTGTGCTCACCGGCCCCTCGCCATGCGGCTGACCGGGCCAATAGGAGCGCCCATCCTCGCCCCATCCGCCATCCGCGCGCTGCTTCGCGATCAGAAAATCGACCGCGCGCCCGATCATCGGATCGGATTTGGGCAGGCTCGTCGCGTTGAGCGCGGCCAGCGCCGACCAAGTGCCGTAGATGTAATTCGTCCCCCAGCGGCCGAACCACGAGCCGTCCTTCTCCTGCTCGCGGCGAAGATAATCGATGCCGGAGGCGAGCACGTCGTCGTAGCCGCCGAGTTGGGCGAAAAGGCCGACGCAGCGCGCCGAGACGTCCGCCGTGGGCGGATCGAGCAGCGCGCCGTGATCGGCGAAGGGAATGTAGTTGAGATAATAATAGGTGTTGTCGGCGTCGAAGGACCCCCAGCCGCCATTGCGGCTCTGCATGCCAACGAGCCATCGCGCCGCGCGCGCGACCCGCTCGCCAAGGCGCTCGCGGTCGTCGCGGTCGAGCGCCAGCGCCACCATCGCGGTGTCATCAAGATCGGGATAGTAAGGATTGGCATATTGGAAGGCCCAGCCGCCGGGCTTCAACCCCGGCCGCACCGAGGCCCAATCGCCGACGACATCGGTCACCTGGCAGCCGACCAG